>MUCJ01000020.1 GCA_002816715.1 SAR202 cluster bacterium Casp-Chloro-G3
ATGACGAAATAACTGATGCAATCGTTAGCTGTAACCCTATTTGGGAAGTCTCACACGTGAACCATTTATTTCGTCATGATGCCTTAGAGTCCGCTGGCTTTGAATTCCTTGGCGTGTTCCACCAGGCTGAGCGCAGTGCGTTTCATTGTCTCAATCTGGGCCTCGCTGACTGTGCGCTTGATCTCGCCGGGGACTCCGGTGACAAAGGAATTGTCGGGGATGTTAGTGTTGGCCAGCACCACTGAGTTGGCCGCAATCAAGCAGCGCTTTCCCAGGGTAGAGCGGTGCAGGAAGGTGCAGTTATTGCCCAATAGACAGCCTTCGCCGATGCGGTCGCCATGCACGACCACGCTGTGTCCAATGGTTACATAGTCCTCAACCACAAGGCCGCTGCCGTGGATTACGGCCCCTTCCTGGGCATTAACGTAATTACCAATGACTATTCCCTTCGCGCCGTCGCCCCGGATGGTGACGCCGGGCCAGATACTGGAATATTCGCCAATCTCCACGTCACCGACGACGTAAGCAGCCTCGCTTACCCAGGCGGTTGCGGCAATTTTGGGGGTCTTTTCGCCAAGGCTCCTGATCAAGGTTTCCTCCTACTCGATACCGTCCTAACGCAACGCCAATGTCCCTCTTGGGGAGGAAAGGTAGAGGGTTGGGACGGGACTAAATCAGCGGTGATTATACTCCATTCTCCAGTTTGGTAGCGAATCTGGGGACGGAAATACAGCAATTCTAATTATGGGGTTAATGTCGGTATTCACCCCGTCACGGCCCTCTTGTACATATACGAGTGATGGGTTCAGAGGAGCGATTTTCTGCCGATACGCGGGGTCGAATTGCCATAATTAGAATTGCTGACGGAAATACCGCGAGGTGTTTACCCGGCGTATTTACTCGTAAGCGCGGACTGCCCGGCGGGCGTCCATGTCCAGTTCTCGTTCGATCATGGTCTGGCGTTTGTCATATTGTCGCTTGCCGCGGGCCAGACCCAACTCGACCTTGGCGACGTGGTTCCTGATGTAGATGCGAAGGCCAACTACGGTTAATCCCTTTTGGGCCACGGCGGCGTTCAACTCTACGATCTGCTTACGATGCAGCAGCAGCTTGCGGGGCCTTCGCGGGTCGTGATTATTCAGGCTGGCTGGGTCATATGGGGCGATATGGGCATTAACCAGCCACAGTTCGCCGTTCTCAGGTCGGGCGTAAGCATCGCGCAACTCCGCTCGGCCCCCCCGCACCGACTTGATCTCGGTGCCGGTCAGCACCAGACCCGCTTCATACTTTTCCAGTATCTCGTACTCGTGGAAAGCCTTGCGGTTTACAGTGATGTTGCGGTCGCCACTTTCGGTAGCCGCCGTCTTTTTCTTGGTCTTAGCCAACCTTGGCTATCTCTTGTTCTAGAATCTCAATCGCCTTGTTTAATTGGACATCTTCGGTGGCATCTGGCGGCAATTCCACCACAATCTCGGGAGTGATACCCTCACCCTCGATCAAGGTGCCGTTGGGGGTGTACCAGCGGGCGATGCTAAAGTATATTCCCGAACCGTCGCTCAAGGGTCGCAGGGTGTTGACGCTGCCCTTGCCGAAGGAAGTAGTCCCAACCAGAGTGGCGCGATCATGGTCAATCAGCGCTCCCGACAATACCTCGCTGGCGCTGGCGCTGAACTGGTTAATCAGAACCACTACCGGGAATCCGCGCCCCTTGCCGCCGGACTTGACGTCCCAGTCATCGCGCTTTCCTTGAGAGTCGATCTCGTACAGCACCAGGCCATCGTCCAGAAACTGGCTGGCAACGTCTACCACCGACCGGAGCAGTCCGCCGGGGTTGTTACGCAGGTCAACCACCAGCCCGATGCCGTTGGAGTCCTTGAACTCTGCCAGGGCCGCTTCCACTTCATCATTGGTGTTATCGGCAAAATTGAATATCCTCAAGTGGCCCACGCCGTCGTCCAGCATGGTGAAGCTGACGCTACTCAGCGGAATGACGCCGCGTTCTACGACTAGGGTAACCGGTTCGCCAACGTTCAGGTGCATCACCAGGAGTTCAACCGTGGTGCCTTTTAGACCACGAATCTTGGAGACGGCTTCCAGAAGGGAAATGTTGGCGGTGGTTTCCCCATCAATGCGCAGGATGACATCGCCAGGACGAATACCCGCCCGCTGGGCCGGAGTATCTGGCATGGGGGCGATGATTATCAATTGGCCGTCCCGCAGCGCAACCTGAGCGCCGATACCTTCAAAGAATCCCTGGTAGTCCTGGGACTCTACACCAAACTGCTCCGCGTTCAGGAATGAGGCGTATGGGTCGCCCAATGCCTGGAGCATACCTCGGATTGCGCCATCGCTGACGCCCGCGGCATCCAGGCTTTCGCGATCAATATGTTCCTGCCTCAGTACTGACCACACCTCAGCCAGTCGATCAAACTCGGGAGGCAGATCATCAAAGCTCTGATTGGCGCTGCCGCCGACCCCACCCGGAAGTTCCAGCGTGTAACCAGAACCCAACGCGAAGGCGGTCAGGCCGACTACCACCACCAGAATAACCCATAAAATTCTAGACCGGTTCACCACCAAGACTCCTGAGCAACTACCGCTAAAGAATGCACTTATTATCCCCTATTTTTCATTGTAGCATACGTTGTAACATACGATGTAACACACTTTTCTATATGCTCAGACGCTCGGTTTCAGCTTTGGTTTCAGGTTTAACGGAAGGCCTGCCAACCTGGAATAATTGATTCTGGCAACCAGCATCAGCAGAGTCAGAGCTCCGAGGCGTTAATGCCATCCCAACGTCTCAAATTTGCGTGTTACCCTTCATGTTACCCAACGAGGTACGCCCCACGTTACCCAACGAGGTACGCCCCACTGAATTACCCCCCAGAGAATTGTTTAATGATGTCCTGATCCGGGTACCCAAGGTTTTTTTCGCCCAGCAACTAAAAAGAAAACTGAGTTTTCACCCGGGTCAGCTTGGATCGGTAACCGCCAACCCGGTGCCTAAAGTTACCCATTCTGGAATGCTCTCAAAATTGACGTCAGGGCACCTTGACTTGAGAAAATCCCAACTGATATAACCCAACTACAACGTTGGGTGGTAGAAGATTTGGGTTGGGCGGTGGTTGCCTCACTCTCATTAGAATTGACGAGATAATCATTGCGGTTCGCCGCACCCCCATTCACTTAGCTCAACGGCCAGGCATTTATTCGTTGGCGGGTTGTCCAGCGACGGACCATAGGCTGATCGAGAGCGAACTATGTTGGAAACCAAAGTAGTCCAGGTAACTGGCCGCGGCTCTAGTGTGAACCTGGATATCGATGATTCCGTCCTATTTGATGATGTAATCAAGGGGCTGGGGAATCACCTGTCCGCCAACCGTTTGATGTATTCCAAAGGCACAATCACAGTCAATGTCGGACGTCGGATGCTGGACAAGGAAGAGCTGACTCAGATCAAGCATCTTATTGAAAAAGAGTCTGGGGTCACTGTGTCCCGGTTCTGGTGCCCACCCAATGTTCTTGAAGAAGCGCTTTCCGAGAACATGGGCTTCGGCGTGGCGGTCTCTCCCAGGGAAGAGCGCGCGCGAAAAGAGCCAGTCGGCGGGGAAATTGCCCACAATGACCCCCGGTTTTTCCAGAAACCTGAACCTACCCAGCCGGATGGCCCGGTCGGCTTGGAGTTGTGGGCACCTTATATCATGGAATTGCCTCAGCGGGTCGAGGATGAGAAACCCTCAATTGATGAGAAACCGTCAATCATTGAAGATCCCGTGGTGGTTGACGACCAGGTTGTGGAGGCACCTACCCAGAACGCTGTTGCCGTGGAAACCGTTGCCGTGGATACGGTTAATGTGGATACGGTTGCCGTGGAGGAAGCAACTGAGGCTGAGGCCGATGAAGTTTCCCACCCTGAGCGTGAAGTAGATCAGCCGGAACTAGTTGATGTCTCATCCGCCGAGGGCAAGCAGAACCAGTCGCCGAAAGGCGATGAAGCTACCAATGGCGCGACTGGCGCGACTGGCGCGACTATCGAGACCAAGTGGCAGGTGGTCGGCAAGGCCGAGGTCACTCCGGTCAGAAGAATTGAACCGGCAGAAGAGGCAGGAGACCTGTCTGGGCTGAATCGGGGCAATGAAGCCCTACTGATCAAGACCCATTGCCGTTCTGGGGAAGTGATTCGCTATCCAGGGGACGTGGTGGTAATGGCCGACGTCAATCCGGGCAGTGAGATCATCGCCGACGGCGACATTTTAGTCTTTGGGAGCCTGCGGGGCTTTGCCCATGCGGGAGCTAGCGGTGACATTCAGGCCACGATTGTCGCTCAGAACTTCGAGACCCCTCGACTACAGATCGGACCCTTTGTGGGGATAGACCCCAAACCCAAGAAGCGATCCAAATCCAATAATAGCGATCCCAGGATAGCCTACGTGCGTCGAAGATCGGTTTACGTCGCGCCATACACCGGGCGGTTCGGGGGGCATAGTGGAGGAACATTGTATGACGGGTAGGACCATAGTCATCACCTCAGGAAAGGGTGGTGTGGGCAAGACCACCACAACGGCCAATATTGGCACCGGACTGGCCATGCGCGGCCATCAGGTTGTCGTTATTGACACCGACATCGGCCTGCGTAACTTGGATGTAGTGATGGGGCTGGAAAATCGGATTGTCTACGATTTAGTTGACATAATCGAAGGCAAGTGCAAAATGCATCAGGGAATGATTCGAGACAAGAATAAGCTTGAATTGTTTCTGATTCCGGCCGCCCAGACCCGGGACAAGAACTGCATCAACCCGGAGCAAATGAAGGAATTGTGCGCCAAACTGGAGCGCGAGTTCGACTATGTGCTCATTGACTGTCCGGCTGGAATTGAGCAGGGTTTTAAGAACGCCATCGCCGCCGCCCAGGAAGCGATACTGGTCACGACTCCAGAGGTGTCGGCCATCCGCGACGCCGACCGGGTGATAGGCCTATTAGAATCCGAGGGGCTGCACCGCCCCAGGCTGATCATCAACCGGATCAGGCCCGGCATGGTCAAGCGCGGCGACATGATGGACAAGGACGATATCACTGAGTTACTGGCCATCGACATACTGGGCATGGTGCCCGCAGACGACCGTTTGATCATTGCCACCAATCAGGGCGTCCCGGTGATTTATGACAAACGCGCGCCGTCGGGATTGGCGTTCTCCCGAATCGCAGCCAGGATTGACGGCGAGGATATTCCTCTAATGGACTTGGGGCCTAAAAATGGCATTATGGACAAAGTAAAAGAAATCATGGGTATCAATCGGGGTGCGTATTCCAATGCGTGATTTGATACGATGGGTAGTTACCAGAAAGGAAAACACCAAAAACGCGGCTCGCAACCGTCTGCAAATGGCCTTGATGCGAGACCGTATGGATTTGTCGCCGGACATCATCAACGCCTTGAAGATTGACCTGCTGGCGGTGATGTCCCAGTACCTGGTGGTTGGCGACGAGTTCCAGGAATTCGGCATCCGTCGCTTGGACGAGTCGGTGTTCCTGGTGTCTAATATTCGGGTGAAAGAGTTGCCACGGGCCAACGCTAACTAACCCAAGATCGTGCGTCTGGCGGTGCCCAGAATCAAACAAAAGAAGTTCTTAGTCTCCAATGGTGGTAGACAGAAAAAGGACGGTCAAGTTCAACTTGGCCGTCCTTTTTCTTTTAGAGATAACGACTCGGTTAATCGGCTGGGGGACGTTTGATCCATTTCTCAGGGGCAGGATAGACCGGAGTGGCGAGCTGGCGCACGTTCTCAGTGGCGAACCAGTCCTTGCATTCCTCCCGCCACTTGGTGAAGTGGGGAGCAGCACGGTGGGCCGCCACCGCGGCATCGTCCCGGTACACTTCGTACAGATGCAAGCGGTTCTCGTCCTCATTATCCTGGAGCACATCGAACCGCAGACAGCCCGGCTCGTCATTGTTCGAGCCACGGGCGTCTCCCATCATTGAGGTCATGAATTGGTCTTTGAATCCCGGCTTGATGTTGATGGTAACTATCAGGGCTATCATCCTGCCTCCTCAGTTGTGTAGTTTGGTGTATAGTTTGGTTCGTCCTCAAATGGCCAGCGACATTATAGCTGGGCCTTCATAACGGCACAAGTTTGGCGCAAATTTATGGATAAGAATATATGCCTGAAATTGGGCGGTGTGACCGCAAAACAATGACAGCCCCAAACCAACGTTGTAGAATGGCCTCACCAATCGCAGGGAGGCTGATATGGCCGATATACCCATTGTATATACCCTCACTGTTTGACCGGCCAGCGACCGGTTGCGCGACGCGTGGCGTCGTCAGGGTATCAAATACGAAGAGCGCCGGGTGGACCAGGCTCAGGAGACTCTGGACGAAGCTCTCGACTACGGTGATACTGTGCCGATAATCGTCTACCCCGATGGTCGGGTGGAAATCGGTTTTGAAGGACACACCGGTTGAGAGATCGGCTGACGGGCTGTACGCCCGTCCTAATATCCAGAAACAAGGCTAACCAGATAAAGATTTGTCCAATCAGGAGGTGGAGCAGATGGCACGACAGACCAGCGTGGTAACACCGGAGCGGTTTGCGCAGGGATTCACCTACGCCGATTACATCAACCAGATTAAGGTGAACAAGGCCCGATTCGAGGATTTCTATAACAACTTCAAGGTTACTCCTGAAGATACCAAGGCATTGCAGACTCTGGAGCAACGGGCCGACGGCCCCACCAAGATGCTGGTGCTGGGCGAGGACTGGTGCGGCGACGTGATACGGGGCATGCCGGTGTTGGCCAGAATCGCCGAGGCGGGTGGGCTAGAGATGCGGGTGTTCCCTCGTGACGAACATCAGGACATCATGAATGAGTTTCTGAAGAACGGCGAATGGATGTCCATTCCCGTGGCGGTGTTCTACACCAAAGACGACCGCTACATCTGCCATTGGATCGAGCGGCCTGATGTTGCTGACCGGGAAATGCAGGAAATCGAAAAAGCCATTCGGGCGGAGACTCCCGACATCAGCGACCAGGACTTTGGTCGAGAGCGTCGCGCCCGCACTGCCGCCAAAGCTGAAGAGTGGCAGCGCGCCAGTGTCACGGAAATCATCGGCTTGCTCAACCGGAGCCTGGGCTAGAATAATCAAAGGGGCGGGCTGCTAACCCGCCCTTAGACTTTTTCGAATCTATTTCAAAACCCCTGAGACGCAAAGTTCGCAGAGATTATTTGGGGTTACTTTCGTTCCGCTCTCACCGTCCCCAGTGGCTCTGCGGTGAGTTTTGAGCTAGTCCCTCAGCCTACCGCCAGGCCTCTAACCTCTTTGGCCGCTTCGGGCAATGGATAAGCTATCCAGGTGGCCCCATCATCGGCAGAGCCGAAGGCCTCACCGTCTCGCGCTACGCAGAACACGTTCCTGGAAGCGCGCGGGTCGGCCCGCACCGCCATCATGGTGCTGTTGGCCGTAACTCCGACTCCCACCTTTTCAAAAGTCTTGAACAGGTCGCGGCTGCGATAAAGCGCGCCCTGCTTGCTGCGGGCAGCCGCCCCAATCGACACGAACAACACGTTGGGATCGTAGGGAGCCGCCCACAGGTCGCGGGTGTAGGTGATCTCCGAGTACTGCCCAAAATTTACCGGTATCCAGTCGCTGCCCCGGTCTGGCCCAATGAATGGCCCCTGCCTGGTGGTGATAAACACGGTGTGCGGTGATGCCGCCGTGCACTGGACTCCGTGCAGGTCCAGGGTGTTCTCGCTGGGAGCCAGCGACCCGGTAATTTCATCCCAGGTCTCTCCGCCATCGGAGCTGCGGATTACCCCGGCTACTTCCAGCGCCGCGTACATCTCGTCGGGGAAGTTGGGGTCGGCGGCCAGACCGATGACTCTGGTTGGGAAGTTCATCTGGCATTCATTGGAACCCATCATCGCCGACAGCTTCTGCCAGGAGTCGCCGCTGTTCGTGCTCCGGTAAATTTCTCCGGGGGCAGTGCCCAGGTACATTACACTGGGGTCTCCGGGCCGGAACAGGAAGGTCCATACTCCCGGCGCGCCCGCCGGATAGTCCAGGCGTTCCCAATGGCTGCCCCGGTCAGAACTGCGATAGGGGCCGTTGTTGGTGCCGACGTAAACTATGTCTGGATTTTCCGGATGTACCGCAATGCCCTGGACTTGAACCTGGTTGGGGAGTCCACTGGACAATGTTTCCCACTGGTCAGAGCCTGCCGAAAGCCGGTACAATCCGCTGTTTTCTGCCCCGACGTATACATTGGCGCTTCCGCTAAAGGCCATGAGCTTTTACCTCCCAAGTTTTCGAAGATAGTAATCCGTCCGACCTATTCCAGCAGAAGCAGTGAGGCTTGTCAAATTGGCTGGGGTAACCTCTGCGCCAGCAAAAGAAGATCCCCGGCGGTTGGAACTACGCCGGGGATCTTCGATATTCGGGAATTAACTTTGAGATAACCAGGCCAATGCTACACTGAGGCCAGTTCCTCCAGTTGGTAGCTAAACTCTTCAATCACCGGGTTGGCCAGCAGCTTCCGGCACATTTCGGAGACCTGGGCTTCAGCCTGAGACCGTTCCGATTCGTTGACCTGCACTTCCAGGTACTTCCCCAAGCGGACGCTGGCTACCGATTCAAACCCCAGGGTTTTTAATGCGCCCAGCACTGTCAGCCCCTGGGGGTCGTTGACGGTGGGTTTAAGGGTGACGAACACTTTTGCCAAAAACAATCAATACTCTCTTTTGCTCAGGGCGTGACGCCCGAGTTCAAGCAGGGTATGTTACCCTCGGGCCCCAGCCTGCCGGCGTAATTATCGAAGAAGGTCTTAATTCGGTCTTTGTCGACGCCTTCCATGGTGTCGGACACGCCCCATGCGGACAGGGCTACTGTGCCCACCGGAATCTTGCTGTAGGCCCGGGTCACGCCGGTGACGTTGGCCAGGCCGATGTCGCTCATTACGTCACGAAGCTGGTTGATCTCTTCGGGAGTGCCCAGATTATAGCTGACCACGATATTGCTGTGTTCCAGATTATGCACGACGCGCTCGTCGGCCAATTCCTCCTCATAGAAGCCGCAGTTGGACCACTGGGGCCAGTGACTGCCAGAGGTGGGCGGGATACTGTTGTACTCAACCGTCTGAGGCTCTGCCACGTGCGTGACGGTGGGCATAATGTCATGCTGCACGCCTACTCCGTCCACATATGCGGTGGCGGTTCCCGCAGTGTGTCCTCCAATGCCTCGCTGACCGATGCCCGTCGCGCCCACGGCAAAGCCGCCAATCACCAGCACCGCAATTAAGGCGGACGCGACGATGTACAGCCAGCTATTTTTCCGGGGACGTGCTCGGGTTGCGGAAAGCGAGGTACCGGCACCCGCGCCGCCGGGCCCGGTTCGGCCTCTGCGCCGACGATGTCTAGACTCTGGCAAGATAGTTCCCTCCGAATTTGGTGTATACCTTAAAGCCGTTCCCCGGTGAGCAGGTAGTAGGCTTCCAAGTATCTTCTTGACGTATTGGCTACCACATCATCGGGCAGGGCCGGAGCGGGCGGCTCCTGGTTCCATCCCTGTTCGGTGAGGTAGTCGCGTACAAATTGCTTATCGAAGTTGGGCTGAGACTTGCCTGGTTCGTAGCCTTTGGCGTCCCAGAAACGGCTGGAGTCAGGGGTCAGCAATTCGTCAATGAGAATCAACTTCCCTTCCAGCAAGCCGAATTCCATCTTGGTGTCAGCCAAAATGATGCCTTTTTCCTTGGCATAGCTGTCAGCAAAGGAATACACTTCTTTGCTGACTTCTTCCAGTTTCTGGGCCAGCGCAACGCCGACCATATCAATGACCTGCTGGCCGGTCATGTTCTGGTCGTGGCCTTCCTCGGCCTTGGTGGTGGGCGTAAACAGCGGCTCCGGGAAAGGGGTGCCTTCCAGCATGTTTTTTGGCATGGGCAAACCCCAGACCGTCCCTTGCCTTCGATACTCAGACCACGCTGAGCCGGTGATGTAGCCCCGCACAATGCATTCCATGTCGATGCGCTCGGCTTTCTTGACGATCATGGCTTGCTCCGCTAGATCAGCGGGAAGATTATCAATTACCTCGCTATCTCCGTATCGATTGGCAACATCCGGGTCGTCGGCCAGGCAGATCAGATGGTTGGGAACGATGTGCTCGGTCTTTTCGAACCAGAATGCCGAAATACGGTTCAACACCTTGCCCTTGCCAGGGATGCCGGTGGGGAGCACCACATCAAAGGCCGAGATGCGGTCGGTGGCTATCATCAGCAGGGTGTTCTCATCGACAGAGTAGGTGTCGCGCACCTTGCCTCGGTGGAGAAAGTTTGGAAGTTTAGTTTCTAAGTACATCAATGTCCTTCTTTAACTATACGTTATTCAGTTGGAAACGGACACACCGCCAGTGTATCCGGTTAGGCGGAAACCTTTGACTTGAGGAGCCCAATGCGCAAGAAAGTATCGTCAATATAGCGAGTGTAGTACCCGTAATCGAATATTTCTTCCATCTCTTCTAGAGACAAATACGTTTGGGCTTCCGGGTCGGATTTTAACAATTCCCGGAAATCCTGATTGTCGTCCCAACTGCGCATGGCGTTGCGCTGCACAATTTTGTAGGCGTCCTCCCGGGACAGGCCCTTGTCCACCAGGGTGAGCAGGGTGCGCTGGCTGAAGACCAGGCCCCGGCTGCTTTCAATGTTGGCCCACATACGGTCGCTGAATACCCGCAGGTCTTTAACTATGCGCGTGAAGATGCTCAAGATGTAGTCCAAGGCCAAGCAGGAGTCGGGCAGGATGATCCGCTCGGCGGAGGAGTGACTGATATCCCGCTCGCCCCACAGAGCCACGTTTTCCAGCGCGGTAACGCTATTGCCCCGTATCAGCCGGGCTAGCCCGCAAATCCGCTCGGCCAGCTCCGGGTTGCGCTTGTGGGGCATGGACGACGAGCCGGTCTGCCCGGAGCCGAATGGTTCTTCCAATTCGTGAATCTCGGTGCGCTGTAATCCGCGAATCTCAGTGGCGAACTTCTCCAGCGAAGCGGCGATCAACGCCAGGGTGCAGATGAAGTGGGCATACCGGTCGCGCTGGATGACCTGGTTGGACACTGGGGCCACTTGCAGTCCCAGGCGCTGACAGACTATCTCCTCGACGTTGGGCGGCAGGGTGGCGTGGGTGCCCACCGCGCCCGATATCTTGCCGACGCGGATATCTTCACAGGCGTTCACCAGCCGGGCCCGTTGTCGGCGCAATTCATCCCACCACAGGGCCAGCTTCAAGCCAAAGGTCATTGGCTCGGCGTGGACACCGTGAGTGCGGCCCATCATCATGGTGTCTTTGTACTTGACCGCCTGAGTTGCCAGCGTTTGGATGGCCGCATCCATTTCCTGCAACATCAAGTCGCCCGCCTCCACCATCTGAAGGGCCTGAGCGGTGTCCAGCATATCCGAGGAGGTCATGCCCAGGTGCAGCCAGCGTCCTTCCGGGCCCAGACTCTCGGTGATTGAGGTCAGGAAGGCGGTCACGTCGTGACGGGTGGTCTCGAAAATCTCCATCATCCGCTGATGGTTGTACTTGGCCTCACGCAGCCGGGCCATGTCCTCTGTCGGAATAACGCCTTCCTCGGTCCAGGCTTCGGCCACCGCCAGCTCAACGTCCAGCCATTTCTGGTATTTGTTTTCGTCGGACCAGACCCGCTTCATGGCGGGACGGGAATACCGGTCAATCAATTTAATTTCTCCAAATAATATGCATGCCGCATGAAAATAGGGTCAACGGGAAATACGAGCATCAGGTGCGAACACTGTTTTGCGGGTGCTCCCGCAATGCCGACAGCACGTCGCCAAAGTGGGCAAAGGGACGGAAGGGGATGCTCTGGCGCCGGCATTCCTCAGCCAGTACTTTGTGGGCGAATACCACGTCGGCACGTTCGGCCGCTTCAAAATCGGAACGGCCGTCACCAGCGTAGAATACATGGTGGCCCTGGCTCCGGTAGCGTTCAACGATCAGGCTCTTGGAGTTACCCATGTGTTCTTTACCAGGTCGTGTGTGGTGATAATGGTAGCTGATACCAGTTTCGCTGAAGGTGGTGTTCACCGCGTACACCGGCACCTGGGGAAATCCTTCTTTTTCCAACAACGCTTCAATGTAAAAGTCTAAACCCGCGCTGACCACGGCCACCGGAATGTCTCGCTCCTGGCAGTAGCTCACCATCTCGCCAAAATGGGGGCGTAGATTGGCCTGCTGCTTAACATAACCCTGCATGGTGTCCCGGTCAGCCAGTATATCCCGGAAGGCAATTTCCTGGTAGTCCTTCAGAGTCAGTTCGCCCGCGCGGAAGCGGCTGCGAACTTCTGTCCAGGTTGGGTCGCCATACTTAAGAAGCAACAACTCGGCCACGTTCTGCTCAGCGGCGGTATCGTCGAAATCGGTCAGGACTGCTGGGCGCAAGCTAACGCTCCCGGAGCTGCTTTCGGTAGTCCTCATAAGCCTGCCTGATTTCAGGGTGTTGCAGACCCAGTATTTCGGCGGCGAAGAAGGCGGCGTTGCGCGCGCCCCAAGCGCCCACGGCCATGCAGGCCACCGGAATGCCCGGCGGCATCTGAGCTGTGGCCAGCAGCGAGTCCCAGCCATTAAGCTCGCTGTTCGCCAATGGAATACCGATGACCGGCAGAGTGCACCACGATGCCAGTACGCCTCCCAAAGCCGCCGAACCACCAGCGGCGGAGATAAGCACCTGGATTCCCCGGTCGCGGGCCGTGGTTGCGTATTCCTGCACTCGCTCCGGCGTGCGGTGCGCCGACATCGCCCTGACCTCGTAATCGATCTTAAGCAACTCTAAGGTTTCGAGCGTCCCCTTAACCAACGGTTCATCGGAGGCGCTTCCCATAATTACACCTACTAACGGCACGGCTATCCACTCCTAATTATCAATCTGGAAATTTTTCTAATTATTGCGATCAAGCCGCTTCTGCTCCGCCCATCTGGCCGAGGGCGAACTAAAAACGACTCGCTATATTAAAGGCTAAACTTGCAACTCTTCTCGGAAGGCTTCCACCAACGCCTGCTCCAACGCCTCGCGCTCAGGCCGAACGTCAATCTCATTTATCTGGAGATAAATTCCGTCTTCGGAAAATCCCAGGTCTACCGCTATCTCGCATTCGCCGTCTTCGTCCCAGGTAAGGACAGTGCTGACGTAATCGGCGTCGTCATCATCAGCAACACCAGCGCCCAGATCCAGGAGCGGCAGATCATCTTCGGTTTCTTTCTCGGGCGGATCCCAGGATGAGTAGGATTCGACCTCGCCAATACCCCGAAGCAGCACCGAGTTCATATCATCGATCAGTTTGGCTATTCCCAGCGACTCGGCCATTTGAGAAAGCTGCTCCCGCTGGCTCTGACGCGCGGCTTCCAACAATTTAGACTGACGCGTCCGTTCCGCCCGGACGTCGGCCAGTTCAATTTGCAGCGATTCAATCGTATCTCGCCACGCCATAGCAATTCTCCTGTCAAGGCCCGTGTTTGACTGGGCTAGGTAGCTTTATTTTCCGGTCCTGGGAACTGATTTGGCCACCCAATGAGTAAATTGGTCTACTTCACGAAAGTCGGCCAGTCCCGTCTGAAATCGAACCCTCTGGAGAACATCCAGCAGGTCGATGTAGCGCAACCCCCAGTGCCCCTTGCCCAACGTTTCCGGGTATAACCCCAAAATTTTCAATGCGCGCTCAGCCTGGTTATTCCATACGCCAAACAAACTGGGCTCTCGCAAGCACATCAGGTAGGACACGAACCCCTGGCCTGCTCCGGCCAGTTGGTAGGCCCCCTCTGGCGATACGCACTCATCAAAACGGCTTTCCAGCTTGATATTATCATAAAGCAGAAAGTCCAGCGAATCCCTAATTTCCTCGATGGGACTGGCTCTAAATTCCTTGACGCGGCTGCCACCGGAGGCACGGTACAAAGCGGTTGCTTGCTCCATCGACAAAGCTGCCAGCGTCGATTCAGCCAGCCAGTCGGCGTACTCCTCAGACCTTCGCCATCGCTTCTTCCAAAAGGCATCCAGTTGGCCCGACTGCACCGCGGATACATACGGTTCGCGAAGGGTTAGCTGGTCTGGGCGGCCTGGCCTGGCGACCATACTTCCCCCTCAGGAACAGACCTGGGCGTGCCAATGTCTTTCCGATAGTAAGCGCCCTCAAAGCTGATACTCTCGACCCGACGGTAGGCTCTGGCTCTGGCATCGTCCAGCGAATCTCCCCAGCCGGTTACGGTCAGCACCCGGCCGCCGCTGGTGGCTACTCGGGAAACCCCGCCATCAGTTAACAACCTGGTGCCAGCGTGAAAGACCTGGGTGTTCTCCTGCTCTAAAGCGAGACCATGTATCTCAAAGTCGGTCTCGTATGCCTCAGGATACCCACCGGAGGTCATCACAACCCCCACGTGGGCCTGGTCGCGCCATTCCACCGGCACTTTGTCCAGGCGGCCCTGAGCGCAGGCCAGCATCACTGCAATGGGGTCACTGCGCAGCAAGGGCAAGATGACCTGGGTCTCCGGGTCACCAAACCGGCAGTTGAATTCTAATACCCTGGGCCCATCTTCGGTTAACATAACACCAGCGTAGAGAATGCCTTGGTAAGGGGTGCCCCGGCTCGCCATGACCTCCGCCGTTGGGCGCATTACTCGGTCTACAATTTCTTTGGCCAGAGACTCAGTCCAGAAATTGGGTGGAGTGAAGCTGCCCATGCCGCCGGTGTTGGGCCCCTGATCGCCATCGCCAATCCGCTTGTAGTCGCAAGCGGCGATGGGAGTTGAAACCTGTTCGCCATCGCAGAAGGCAAACACGCTGACTTCCGGCCCCGACAGCATTTCTTCAATCACAATTGTCTCACCGGCGTTCCCAAAGAGCCGGTCATTCATGCAGGACTTTACCGCAACCGATGCCTCTTCGGGGTTGTGACACATCGCCACGCCTTTACCGGCGGCCAGACCGTCGGCTTTAACCACAACTGGACTGGAATTTTTCCGCACAAAGTCAAGGGCCGATTGCTGGTCGTGGAAAACGTGGTAATCCGGGCCGGGGACGCCCGCTTCTTGCATGATGCTTCGGGCAAAACCTTTGCTCGCCTCGATTTGGGCGGCGGCTCTGGTCGGGCCAAAGGCTGGAATGCCAGCAGCGGCCAGTTTATCAACCAGCCCGTTTGCCAGCGGAACTTCCGGGCCGACCACCACCAGGTCGATACGGTGGGCCTGGGCGGCGGTTACCACGGCATCAACGTCCTCTGGGTTGACTGACAGGTTAGTTGCGACCTGAGCGGTTCCGGCGTTACCTCCAGCCACCCACAGGTCGGTTAACTGGGGACTCTGACGCAATCGCCAGGCCAGCGCGTGTTCGCGGCCTCCCGACCCGACAACCAAAACCCTCATCTACTCCCACTCAATGGTGCCCGGAGGCTTGCTGGTTATGTCGTAGACCACCCGGTTCACCCCTGGGACTTCGTTCACAATGCGACTGGATATCTGCGACAAGACCTCGTAGGGCAAGCGCACCCAATCGGCGGTCATCGCGTCGTCGCTGGACACTGCCCGAATGGCACAGACGTAACCATAGGTGCGAAAATCGCCCATCACGCCCACGGTGCGGCTGTCGGTGAGCACCGCGAAGCTCTGCCAAATTTCATCGTAGAGACCCGCTTTCTTGACCTCGTCCAGCACGATGGTGTCGCAGCCCCGCAGTATCGCTAGGCGTTCTTTGGTCACTTCACCGATGATGCGAATGGCTAGACCGGGGCCGGGGAAGGGCTGGCGGTAGACCATCTCTCGGGGTAGCCCCAAGGCCAGGCCAACGTCCCGAACTTCGTCCTTGAACAGGTAGCGCAGCGGCTCCACCAGCTTTAGCTCCATGTGTTCGGGCAGGCCGCCGACGTTGTGGTGGGACTTGATGCGGGCCGAAGCCCGGTTATCCGGCGTCTCGCTTTCGATAACATCTGGGTACAGCGTACCCTGGGCCAGGAATTTGGCATCGCTCAACTCCGGGGCGACGCCCTCAAACACCCGGATAAACTCTTCACCAATGGCTTTCCGCTTCTGCTCCGGGTCAATTACGCTTTCTAATTTCTTCAGAAAGCGGTCGGTGGCGTCAACGTACATCAAGTTGAGGCAAAGATTTTTCTTGAAGGTGTTTTGTACCGCCTCAGCCTCCCCCTCACGGAGCAGACCGTTGTTGACAAAAATGCAGGTTAAATTATCGCCGATAGCCTCGTGCAGCAGAGCCGCGGTTACCGCCGAGTCCACTCCGCCGGAAAGAGCGCAGATTACCCGGCCATCACCAACCTGCTCTCGCATCCGACTGACCGACTCGGCGACAAAGTTGCCGGGTGTCCAGGAATCCTGGCAACCACAGGCGTTGCGCAGAAAATTCCCTAGTATCGCCATGCCCAGGGGGGTATGCGCTACTTCGGGGTGGAACTGCAAGCCGAACCGGCGCAGTCCGTCCCCGATGGCGGCCACCGCCGAGTTGTCGGTGTGGGCCAGGGTTGAGAAGCCTGGGGGCAGGGCCTCAACCCGGTCGCCGTGGCTCATCCAAACTTCCAGGGATTCGGGCAGTCCCTGAAATAGTGGCGTTTCAGAACTATCACGGCTGTCACGATGTAAGCTGGCATGGCCGTATTCTCTGACTGCGCCCGACGCAACCCGCCCGCCCAGTTGGTGCACCATTGCCTGCATTCCGTAGCAGATGCCCAGAATCGGCAGGTCTTGTTCAAACACCCAGTTGGGAATGACCGGAGCGTCGGCGTCATAGACGCTGGCCGGGCCGCCAGAGAGGATGATTCCCTTGGGGTTGACCCGCTGCGTAGCCCGTTCCCAGGTTGCGGACGCCGGGACTATCTCCGAGTACACCCGCAGTTCACGTATCCGGCGGGCAATTAGGTGGGTGTACTGCGAGCCAAAGTCAATGACGACAATGCCATCATCTTTTGGGGGATTACCATTGGGGGAGCCACCATTGGGGGAGCCACCGTTTGCGCCTG
The DNA here is from genome assembly GCA_002816715.1 of SAR202 cluster bacterium Casp-Chloro-G3. Lineage (GTDB taxonomy): Bacteria > Chloroflexota > Dehalococcoidia > Lucifugimonadales > UBA3495 > Casp-Chloro-G3. The sequence continues at coordinate 17,025 of MUCJ01000020.1, forward strand.
TTGGCTGCATATTCTCCGGCCTATTCAGTTTGCGAGTTTTTTGGGATGTTCAGTGTGCCGCAGATCTTAAATATAAGCACCCGATGCTGGTATATCCCAGGGCTATTATCGGCCAATTCTGCGTAAAATGCCACCTAAATCTGCTCAAGTTAGCGCAGTATGCTAGAGTATCGAATCCGAAAATTTCTCGACCCGACGCCCTCCACATGCTAAACTCATTTTGAGCTATAGCGATGGTAGAACTCGACCAAATAATGACGCAAATGACGACGCCCCAATCCTCCGGTGAATTGCATGAAGCGTTGCAACACCTGACCTCCGGCGGAGTGGTGGTGCTGCCAACGGATACTCTGTATGGGCTGGCTGCCGACGTTTCTAGCCAGACCGCCCTGGAACGGGTATTTACTATTAAAGGCCGAGCGTCCGATCTGGCTTTGCCGGTGCTGGTTTCCGACTGGGCGATGGTGGCAATGGTGGCGAGCAACCAGTCCAGTGTGGCGCGGCGTTTGGCGGAGAAATACTGGCCTGGCCCGCTTACTTTGGTGCTGCCCAAGCTGACCAGCCTCTCCGACCTGGTTACTGGTGGGCGAGACACGGTGGCGGTGCGCAGCCCCGAACACCGGGTGCCCCAGGGGTTAATCACCCAGTTAGGCCGCCCAATAACCGGCACCAGCGCCAACCTCAGCGGTGCGCCGAACCCGCAATCACTGGATGAAGTGCGAGAACAATTGGGAGATTCAGTAGATTACATAATTTCCTGCGGGCCAGCCCCAATGGGTACCGCCTCAACTATTGTAGATTTAACTACTGACTCACCCATGCTGATTCGCGAGGGAGCGATTCCCTTTCAAGAAATTAAAGAATTTTGTCACTCATCATCAGCATCATCAGATAGAGGTTAGAGTATTTCTCAAGCAACCCAATACGAGACCTACCGTCAGGCCCTGGAAGCGGAACTCAAGGAAAGTTTCGCTGCTCGGCAGGGGTTTCTTTACGATTTGCTCCGATATCATTTAGGTTGGACTGACGAGAGGGGTGAGCCGCGAGATGGGCATTTTACACCCTACTTCGCGTCCACCCTGGCGTTGGTCACCAGCGAGGCCATTTCCGGGGAGTACATCCCGGCCTTGCCCGCCGCCATTGCGGTGGAGCTAGTGTACAATTTCACCCTGGTGCATGGTGAAGTCCAGGCGGGACGTATCGACGCTCAAGACCGGCCCAGTATCTGGTGGGTCTGGGGCCCGGCCCAGGCCATCAACGCCGGCGACGGTTTGCACGCAATGGGACGGTCGGCAATAATGAAGTTGTCCCAGAGTGGAATTCCCGCCGACCTAGTGCTTAAAGCGGTGGAAATGCTGGATCGAACCTGTCTCACCTTATGCGAGGGCCAGTACATGGACCTGAGCTTTCAAGACCAGTTGATGGTTACCCGACAGGACTACTTCACCATGATTGAGCGAAAGTCCGGGTCGCTGGCCGGATGCGCTGCTGGGCTGGGCGCGCTGGCGGCTGGGGCCGACGATGCGGTATCAGAAAAGTAC
>MUCJ01000021.1 GCA_002816715.1 SAR202 cluster bacterium Casp-Chloro-G3
TGCGCCACGGCCTCATGGTTCGACAAGCTCACCAACAGCGGACTAAATCCGCTCGTCCTGAGCCTGTCGAAGGACGCGGCTAAACCAATGTTGACTTTTGAGACTGGTTCATTGAGCCTATAGAGACTCTGCGGGTTTCACCTTGGTATCGGTTTAGTCAAGGTGTCGGCTAAAGAACCCAACGATTAGCTCGGTATACTCTTCCGGGACATCCTTCATTCCGTTGGCGTGCTCAATGCCGGGCAGTAGAACCAGCTACTTCGGTTCCCCGGCGGCGGCAAACAAGACCTCGCTGTTGGCTGGACTCACATCGGTATCGCCGGTGCCGTGGATTAGCAGCAGCGGACGGGGACTGATGGCGGCCACCTTTTCAATGGGCGCAATATCCTCCGGCGAAATGCCCAACCGCCACTCGATGAACGTCAGGGTGATGGGGCCAAAGGGAAAGCGAGGCAGTCCGGTAACGCGGGTGAATCCCTCTTCAATCCCTCTGGTGGCCGACTCAAAAGGCGAATCGGCGATAACCGCCTTGATGTCTGGATTCATCGCCGCCGCCATAATTGCAACTGAAGCACCCATTGAGATGCCCAGAACCCCTATGTTCGACCCGTCGACATCGTCGCGGGTCTTCAAATACTCCACGGCTGCCAGCGCGTCTTGCCGCTCATAAAACCCCAGAGTCACCGCGTCGCCGTCGCTGTCGCCCTGGCCGTGGAGGTCGAAAAGCAAGGTCGAATACCCCGCCTGGTTCAATGCCAGAGCGCGGTCCAGCATCTCTTGGCGGCGGCAACCGAACCCGTGTAGTAATATGATCGTAGACTGACTTCGACCCGGAACGAACCAACCGACTCGCTGGCCCAGTTCTGGAACGGGAAAGGACAACAGTTCGGCGGCCTGTTCCAGCGTTGGGTAATCAGAGATCGACTCGTTGCCGGTATTGCAGAGGATTGGATGAATTCCGCGCTCCGAGCCAATCCACCCAACTGCGGCTATCACCAGCACCGACGCTATCACCCCCGACGATAGGTACCAGTTAGCCAGTTTTCTCTGCCAGGGGGATGTCGGCATGGCTTTGGGCCACCAACGCCAGACAAAAACCACCGGAGCGAGGGTGAACAGCCACAACACGGCCAGCGCCGGAATGGAACCGGCGGCGGTAGCCGAGACGCCAAGGAATACTGCCTGCAGACTGAACAGGGGTAGCCCCAGGATGAGTGACACCAGCCTGAGAAGACTCCAGTTTGACCTGAGGCTAATTGATTTCACCGCTAAAACCCCTCACTCGTCACATAAAGCTCGGCTCACCCTGCATATGGTAATCTATTATCAACAGTCCCTATACGGTATCAAGGTTCAAACATACCATTGTGGTGAGGTCTCTTGGCCAGGGCAAATTGACTATGTTAAGCGCAGCCTGATGCAAGACCAGCCGATACCCTCCTTCGCCCTCTTCGACGATTACCGGCCAACGGTAGCCATCGCGGTGGTTATCCGATGGGTCTTGCTGCTGACCTGGTTTGCGCTCAATAACTATCGGGTCGAAAACGACCTTTCACATCTGGTGCTGAACCTGATGGGCGCTGGTCTAGCCCTGCTCAACGGTTACATGACCTGGCGGGTTATCAGGCGGCAGTCCATAACCTGGCGGCATGCTTTGGCCCTGAGCCTAATGGATTTGAGCATGATCACCGGCGGACTGTTTATGGCTGGAGGGCTGCAAAACGACTTCTACGTTTTCTTGTACCCAGCACTGCTGGGATTCTCTTTAATGTTCCCTCGCCGGGCTAGCTTCACTGTGGCCGCCATCATCGGCGTACTTTACATCGTGATGGCCCTGACTGTTTCTCCCACTCTGGATCTGGCCCAGGAGGACGAGAAAAAGCTGGCGGTACGCATTACCAACATGCTGGGCATCGTCGCCGCTGGTGCCCTGATCAACGGTTGGGAACGACGACGGCGTAGGGAAGCAGTGGCCGCCGAAAGGGAGCAGGCCGCCGAGAATCTGGAATTGCAGAAACGCGCCCAGCAGGCGGAACTCGCCGCGCTGGAGGAGCGCAGCCGCATTGCCCGGGAAATCCACGACGGCATCGCCCAGTCTATCTACATGCTGAACATCAGCCTGGAAGCCTGTGTAGAGTTGGCCGCGCGGGGGCAGGACAATCTGAAAGAACGCCTACAGTCCCTGGTGCAGATTTCCAAGCAGGCGCTGTTGGACACCCGGCATTACATCTTCGACCTGAAGCCACTGCTGGAAGGTGAGCGGTCGGTGACCCAAATGGTCGAGCATCAAATACAGGAGTTTCAGACGGTAACATCTATTCCTACTACCTTCACTACTGCTGGCCTCGAAGCACAGTTGCCCGTAATCACCAGCGCCGGATTGTACCGGATAGTACAGGAAGGTCTGGCCAATGTCTTTAAACATGCCCAGGCCACTGAGGTCAATGTTGAGCTGGCCCTCATAAACGATGCGGTCAGCTTGAGTATCAGCGACAACGGCAAGGGATTCGATGCCAGCACCCAACATTCCGGTTACGGTCTGAACAACATGACGGAGCGAGCCGAGGAACTGGGCGGCCATTTTAGCATCGCCAGCAGTCCCGGCAATGGGACCGAGTTGACGGTGACTATTCCCCTGAATGAGCCGTTAGAACCAGCTGGGGAACCAGCCGATACAGAGCAAGCTTAGAATCAGAGAGGTGCGCTATGGCGTCGATTAAAATTCTAGTAGTAGACGACCACGGCATTGTCCGGGAGGGCCTCAAGATGGTCCTGGGCTTGGAGGTGGACTTCCAGGTGGTGGGGGAGGCGTCCACTGGCCGAGAAGCGGTGACCGAGGCCACCCGCCTGGAACCGGACGTGGTCCTAATGGACGTGCTGATGACCGAGGGCAATGGCATTGACGCCTGCCGCCAGATCAAGAGCTTCCTCCCCGACACCAAGGTGCTGATGCTCACCTCCCACGATGCGGCACAGGCGGTAGAAGCAGCGGTGCTGGCCGGGGCCTCCGGCTATCTGCTCAAGAATGGCGGGCGCGATGACCTGCTGCGGGGCATCCGAGCGGTGGCCCAGGGAGAGTCGCTGCTTAGTCCCAGTGTGACCGCGCAAGTGTTGGGCCGGTTCGCCGACCTGACTAGTCAAGAGAAAGAGCGAGAAAACGATATTTTATCCGATCGGGAGAAACAAGTGCTGGTGCTGGTGGCGCAGGGAATGACCAACCGGCAAATAGCGGCAGAGCTAGTGCTCAGTGAAAACACCGTACGCAACCATTTGAGTCACATTCTGGACAAGCTGGACTTCAGTCGTCGGTCTCAGGTAGCCGCCTACGCCGCTCAGCGAGGCTTGATACCCAAGAACAACTTGTCGGATGGCAGCTAAGGCATTCTGGCGACTCCTGTATCTCGAAAGCTGCCACGAAATCCCCCAAAGCTAGCCCTATACAGCTAGTCGAGGTATAATGTGGCAAGTTTGTTTTCAGCATGGGTACTCTACTAATATCGGCGCAATCCCCCTAACAGGCAAACGGGACGGTTTGGAGACACTCCCCCACGAATACGTTCCCCAATTTCAGCACATCTTGAAACGCCAAACTCGTTAATGAACAATAATTTTGCTGAAATTCGGTATTAATTCCTATGGATGGGACTATAGTTAAACATCTCTTGGCAACTTGTAACAGCCTTTGAAACTTGTTTATTAAGGAGAAGAATATGCCAGAAGCGTCCCAGATTATCTATACCAAAATCGATGAAGCTCCAGCCCTGGCCACGCACTCGTTGTTGCCGATTCTCAGGGCGTTTACCAAGGGGTCAGGTATTGAACTGGAGGCTTGGGATATCTCGTTGACTGGCCGAATCATCGCTAACTTCCCAGACAAGCTGACCGATGAGCAGAAAATCCCAGATTATCTGGCCATGGCTGGTGAGCTGTCCTTGGACCCGGCGGCGAACATCATCAAGCTGCCCAATATCAGCGCCTCTATTCCCCAGTTAAAAGGCGCGATCAAGGAGTTGCAGGACAAGGGATATGATATCCCCGACTACCCCGACGATCCGGCAAACGACGAACAACGCGAACTGCAGCAGCGTTATTCCAAGGTGTTGGGCAGCGCAGTCAACCCGGTTCTGCGGGAAGGGAACTCCGATCGCCGGGCGGCCACCGCAGTTAAAGAGCACGGCAAACGCAATCCCCATCGGATGATGCAGGACTGGCCCAAAGACTCCAAAGCCCGCGTTGCGCACATGACCAGTGGTGATTTCTACGGCACTGAACAGGCCATGACCATTACCGCAGCGGGATCGGCTACGATCGAATTTATGGACCGCTCTGGCCGTTCGACGGTTCTCAAATCCGGTATCCCTTTGGTCGCTGATGAAGTCATCGATTGCGCCGTGATGAATGTGCGGGAGTTGCGCGAATTCTACGCTGAAGAAATGGAGAAGTCCAAAGCTGAAGGCGTGTTACTTTCTTTGCATCTGAAGTCAACCATGATGAAGACATCCGATCCGATTATATTTGGCCATTGTGTGTCGGTTTACTACCAGGACGTGCTGACCAAACACGCGGCGGAAATGGATGAGATGGCGGTGAACCCCGACAATGGAATCGCCGAACTCTACACCAAGATTCAATCTCTGCCTGAGGCCAAAAAAGCGGAAATAGAGGCAGATATCCAGGCCGTTTATAGCGCGCGCCCGGAGTTGATGATGGTGAACTCCAGCCGGGGTATCACCAATCTACATGTGCCAAGCGATGTGATTATCGATGCCACCATGCCAGTGATGGTTCGTGATGGAGGCCGAACGTGGGGCCCCGACAACGAGTTGCACGACACGGTCGCGATGATCCCGGATCGCTCTTATGCGACTCTATATCAGGCAGTTATCGAAGATTGCCAGGAACATGGGGCGTATGATCCGGCTACCATTGGCAGTGTCGCCAATGTGGGGCTGATGGCCCAACAGGCCGAAGAGTATGGGTCTCACGACAAGACCTTCAAGGCTCCCGGTAACGGGACAATTCGGGTGATCGACGCATCTGGCACGACTCTTATGGAACAGAGAGTTGAGCAAGGCGATATCTTCCGGATGTGCCAGACCAAAGACGCGGCGATTGAGGACTGGGTCAAGCTTGGGGTCAATCGGGCTAGAGCCACCGGCTCACCGGCCATCTTTTGGTTAGATCCGCACCGGGCTCACGACGCTGAGCTGATCAAGAAGGTAGACAAATATCTGCCGATGAACGACACGACCGGGTTGGACATTCGCACCATGTCTGTTATCGACGCGATGCGGTTCACGATGGCGCGCAGCCGAGCCGGCCAGGACACGATCTCGGTAACTGGCAACGTGCTGCGTGATTATTTGACTGACCTCTTTCCCATCCTGGAATTGGGCACTAGCGCCAAGATGCTTTCCGTCGTCCCCCTGCTCAAGGGTGGAGGGATGTTTGAGACCGGCGCTGGTGGGTCGGCCCCCAGACATGTACAGCAATTCCTGCAGGAAGGCCATCTGCGGTGGGATTCTCTGGGTGAATTCTGTGCCATCGTTGCTTCCTTGGAGCATCTCGGCGAGGCGTTTAAGAACGACCGGGCTAAGGTCTTGGCTGAAACCCTGGACCAAGCAATTGGCCAGCATTTGGAACACAATCGGGCGCCATCGCGCCGGGTGAAGGAACTGGACACCCGAGGCAGTCATTTTTACCTCGCCTTGTATTGGGCAGAAGCGCTAGCCAAGCAGACACAAGATCCAGAGCTGCAAGCTCGCTTTACCAAGGTGGCCCAGCAGTTGGCCGCCAACGAAGACAAGATCGTTCAGGAGTTGAACGACGCTCAGGGACAGCCGGTGGATATTGGTGGTTATTACCATCCCAATGATCAACTGGCCGCCAAAGCCATGCGCCCCAGCGCCACTCTGAATGCGATCATAGACGCAATCTAGAAGCGCTGTGGAACAATTGGTTCAGGGCGAGCTAACAAACTCGACGCACATTCTCATCTGATAGACCCGGTATATGTCACATTTCCCCTGGCGGGAAATGTGACTCTGGTCAGGCAACTCTGGTAAAAGGAAGGTGAACCAACCAAATGCGAAGTAAGGTAACCGTAGTCGGCGCCGGAAACGTCGGTGCCACCACCGCCCAGCGAGTCCATGAGTTTGGCTATGCCGACGTAGTTCTGGTGGACGTGGTGGAAGACCTGCCCCAAGGTAAGGCCCTGGACATGCTGGAGTCTGGCCCGGTCATCGGCTCCGACGCCAGTATCATCGGCAGCAACGGATATGAGGCCTCGGCCAACTCCGATGTGGTCGTAATCACCGCCGGAATCGCTCGCCGCCCGGGCATGAGCCGGGACGACCTGCTGCTGACCAACATGAAAATTACCACAGCAGTTACTCAGGAAGTGGTCAAGCATTCACCCAGCTGCATAATCATAGCGGTGACCAACCCGCTGGACGCGATGGTCCAGAATGTCTATGAGAGCAGCGGATTCCCCCGCAACCGGGTCTTCGGAATGGCCGGGGTTTTGGACACCGCCCGTTTTCGCACCTTCATAGCCCAGGAACTGGACGTGTCGGTGGAGGACGTACAAGCCTACGTGCTGGGCGGCCACGGCGACGACATGGTGCCGCTGGTGCGGTACACCACTGTCGGCGGCATCCCCATCAGCGAGCTCTTGGACGAAGATCAGGTCCAGAAACTGGTGATTCGGGCGCGACAAGGCGGCGGCGAGATCGTCGCGCTGTTGAAGCAGGGCAGCGCATACTACGCGCCATCGGCTTCCATTGTGCAGATGGTTGAGGCGGTGCTGCTGGACAAAAAACGAATTCTGCCCGCCTGCGCCTACCTGGAAGGCGAGTACGGCATCAATGGTCTGTGCGTCGGAGTCCCGGTAAAGCTGGGCGCCAACGGAGTGGAAAAGATCATTGAGATCAAACTAACTGCCGACGAGCAGACTGCCCTGGAAGGATCGGCGGCCAGCGTTAAAGAACTGATCGACGTGATGCGCAAGGCCAAGGCTGAGGGAGCCTAGCAAATCTCAACTGACTTCCAGGTGGTAGCAAAAAAAATCGGTTTTGGGAGATTGACCCATGCCAGAACACACATCCCGCGAGCAACAGCTTTTGGAAAAGGCTGCTCTTTATATGCCTGGAGGCACCGGCGGCAACACTAACTTTCCCGCCGAGCTACAGTTCCTGGTCAAAGAAGGCCGTGGCTCCCACATTTGGGATGTTAGCGGCAACCAGTACATCGATTGGCTGATGGGTTCCGGCCCGATGATTCTGGGTCACGCTCATCCCGCCGTGGTGGAGGCGGTAGTCGAGGCGGTGAGCCAGGGCAGCACCTTCTTTACCACCAACGAGAAGGCGGTGCTGTTGGCGGAAGAGTTGGTCAACGCTGTTCCCTGCGCCGAGAAAGTCCGGTTCACCACCAGCGGCACCGATGCTTGCTTCCAGGCAATGCGAATTTGCCGGGCGTTTACGGGCAAAGAAAAGGTGCTCAAGTTTGAGGGCGGCTTCCACGGCACCAGCGACTACGCTCTGATGAGCGTTTCCCCATCGGCGGGTCTGGAATTTCCCCAAGCTGTGGCCAACAGCGGCGGAGTGCCCAAAGCCCTGCAAGACCTGATGCTGATTTCCCAGTACAACGACCTGGAAACCACCACCGCTATCATCGATGCTCACCACCGCGAACTGGCAGCGGTTATCGTCGAGCCGTTGCAGCGCGTGATCGGGCCACGGCCCGGATTCTTGCAGGGATTGCGGGACTTAACCACCAAGTATCAGATTCCGCTAATCTTTGACGAAGTGGTAACTGGGTTTCGGCTGTCCTACGGCGGTGCGCAGGGCTACTACGGCGTCACTCCCGACCTGTGTGCGGTGGGCAAAATAATGGGCGGGGGCTATCCTCTGGCCGCGGTTATGGGACGTAGCGACATCATGTCGATCTACGACCAGAGCGTGACCGCCTCCGACGATTTTGTTGGTCAAACTGGCACGCTCAACGGTAATCCTATCGCCTGCGCTGCCGGGCTGGCGACCTTGGCCGAGCTTCGCAAGGAGGGGGCCTACGAGAAGTTGCGTTCCACCGGAAGCAGGCTGCGCCAAGCCCTGGTGGACACCTGCGCTGAAAATGGAGTTCCCGCGCAGAGTTCTGGCGACGATGCTATCTTTGACGTATTCTTCACCAACCAACCGGTGTACAACTACCGGGATGGCTTGGCCGCTGACGCACAGATGATGTCCAAGTTCAATTCCGGTCTGCTGGGTCAAGGAATCTTGAAAAGCTGGCCGCAGAAGTTCTACCCTTCCCTGGCTCACACTGAAGAAGACGTCCAGCGAACCATTGAAGTGTTCAATATAGTGGTGCCGACGCTTCGTAATTAGCTCGTACCAGGTTTAGAAATCAGCAAACGCTCGTGGTGGTGGTGGGGCCAAACCACGAGCGTTTGCTGTGTCTCTTTCTAACACCAATTCGGCAAGAACCCTCGGTGAAAACTGGGTGTGTTATTTTAACTCACCGGTGTAGATGTAGTCGTTGTCTTTCTCTATGCTGTGGCAAGCTTGGCACCCGGGAACCTTGCCCTCAGCTTCCACCGTATTGTCCGCCTTTATTTTGGTGAAAAACCAATCGGCATGGTCTGGATTGTAACCATCTACTTTGAACATCACTGTGGTCGCATCCAGAATGCCGTCTGGCATATAGTTCTCTTTAACTATGATCGCTCCGTTGGGCATCACGCCGGCTTTGGCGTTCAGCGCGGCCAACGCATCGGAGCTGAGGTAGGTGGTAAGAAGCGCACCGTGGGGCTCTTTGGCCGGGTATAGCTCTCCCATGCCGGGCCACAATGTCCAGTTTTCCTGGTAATTCTCCGCCTGAAGGTAACTCCACACCGCTGCGCCAGTTGTGTCCGGCAATTGAGGCGCTGGAGCCGGTGCCTGAGTAGGTGTCGCGGCGGCACCACAGGCGGTCCCAATAACGGCGATGATGACGGCAATCCCCAGAGTCTTCCAATAATGCTTGAGCCAGGTAGTCATGTGTATCCACACCCCTTCTTAGATTCCAGCCTTTGGATGCATCATGATTTAGTTACGATGCTAAATTTTTGGTGTGGATTTGGTGAAGTATTCCCTCTGGAGTCATAAAAAGAAACCTCCGCTCGAAAATTACCAATGAGCGGAGGTGTTATTACCGGAACTACGCTTTATCTGGTAAATCTGCTAGCGGCTGCCCGCTCCCAGCTTCAATTCCAGGGGCGCAGTGCTAACTATATGCTTCTTCAAACCCAACTCAGCGGGCGAGATGCCCATTGCCAGGCCGATCAACTGGGGCAGGTGCAGAATGGGCATATCAATGGCACGTTGGGCCTGCTTGGCCGCCTTCGGCTGGAAGCCGTCCAGATTCAGGTGGCACAGCGGACAGGGCGTGACCATCGCATCGGCGCCCAGGTCTTTGACTTCGGAGGTGTGTTTCCCCACCATAGCCATCGAGTTCTTTTCATTGATGGTCAGGATGGGAAACCCACAGCAACGAGTTTTGCCAGCGAAGTCGATCAAGATGGCCCCCAGGGTCTCGATCAACGTTTCCAAGGAAGTCTGCCGCTCCGGGTGCTCTTCAATGCCCAGGGCTTCAGTGGGCCGGACGATATAGCATCCGTAGAAGGGGGCAATTCTAAGATTGCCCAGCGAGCGAGTGATATGCGGCGTCAGGTTTTCCAGGCCGTAGTCTTCAATCAGGATCCAGAGCAGGTGTTTGATCTCGGCAGTACCCTTGTACTCCAGACCCTCTTCGGCCAGATGTGAATTAATCTCGGCCAAATACTCCGGGTTCTGCATCCGCTGGTTGGCCTGACCCATCACACCCTGGCAGGTGCTACAGATGGTCATGATGGTCATGCCAAGCTGCTCCGCTTTAGCCATCGTGCGGGCGTTGAGAGTGTCGCCAAAAAGTTGGTTCTTTTCCTGCATCACGCCAGCGCCACAGCAAGTCCAAGCCCGTATCTCCTCTAGCTCAATGCCCAGCCGCTGGCAGATCAACTTCGCCGCTGGGTACAATTCGGGCGCTCCCCCTTGGGAGACGCACCCTGGATAGAACGCGTACTTCAATTGGTCCTCCCGGGTTTTTCGGTTCGCTCCGCTCTCGGCGGCTCTAATACTACGAGTTGTTTAGCTTTCGGAACAGTCGGCGAATTGTATCCACGTCTTCTACGTTTTTGTGCACTAGGGGCGGCAGCTTGCCGTGGGTCAAGGCCCGCCATCCGACCGGCATAAATCCCAGTAATGCTGGGATGTTGGTTATACCGACCGACTGCACCGGCAGGCGTAATTCATCCAGCCGCCCGCTATGCCCCACCGACTCGGTGAAAGCCTCGGCGTGGCGAGCCCCATTGGTGTTGCCGAACCCTACTTCCATAGCCTGCTCGCGCAATGCCATAATACGATCCATGGGGGCCACACCCTTGGGGCAAGCCTGCACGCATTCGTTGCACCGGGTGCAGTCCCACATACCGGAGGGCATCCCCAGTTTGGCCAGACGGTCTCGCGATACTCCGTTGGCGTCACCGTCCCGAGGGTCGGCGGTGAACCGATATGCCTTAGCCAGGGCTGCCGGCCCCAGGAAAGTTGGGTCAACTTCCAAGACGGTGCAGTCGGAGACACAGGCCCCGCACATGATGCAAGCAGTCACCCCCGACAAATGCAACATTGACTCGTTGGAAGCGATGTACTCGGCTTCCGGTTCCGGCACCTCAGGCTTGAGGTAAGGTTCAACCTCTTCGATCTTTTTCCAAAAGAGGTCAAAGTTCACTACCAAATCTTTCACGGTCGGCATCACACCGGCCGGTTCAACCACTATTGTCCCGTTGGCGTCCATTGAATCCGACGCTTTGGTCTTGCAGGCCAGTCCGGCATGTCCGTTAATGCGCATAGCGCACGAGCCACAGATGGCACTGCGGCAGGAACAGCGCAGACTCAAGGTGCCGTCTACCTCTTCGCGGATCATAATCAAGGCATCCAGGACAGTTGCGTTTTCATCGATGGAAATGGGGTATTCCTGCCATTCCACCTGGGGCCGGGCGGCATCCGGGTCGTATCTCTTTACTTTGACTGTGACATCCATCGGTTAGTATTTCCTCTCCTCGGGAGTCCACTTGGTGATGGTGACCGGCAAGTTAGACAACTCTGGGCCTACCTCACCCTGGCTCACCACAATGTGTTTCAGCCAGTTTTCATCATCCCGTTTTGGGTAGTCGATGCGGAACTGAGCGCCACGGCTTTCTTTTCGCTCCAGAGCGCTAACCGCGATGGTTTCAGCGCAGTCCAGCATGAATCCCAATTCCAGGGCGAATATTAGATCGGTATTAAAGACCTTGCCCTTGTTATGGACCGGTACACTGGTGTAGCGAGTCTTCAGTTCTTGTAGCTCCTGAATGGTTTCCTCGATGCCCTCTTTGTTGCGGAACACCGCGACGTTGCGGTTCATCGAATCACCCATCGCCAACCGGATTTTACCCCAGCGGTCGCCGTTGTCCGGTCGGTCCAGCATTCCTTGAAGCCGCTGCTCTTCGCGGGCGACCACTTCACCCTCATTGACATTGATGTACGATTGACCCCTGGTAAAGGCGGCGGCATGGGTACCGGAACGCTCGCCAAACACTATGGTATCCAGCAAGGAGTTGGCGCCCAAGCGGTTGCCACCGTGAACGCTGACGTTGGCGCACTCTCCAGCGGCATAGACCCCGGGCAAGTTGGTCTGCCCATCAATGTCGGTCTTGATGCCGCCCATAATGTAGTGCATGCCGGGGCGGATCGGCACCAGTTCCTTAATCATGTCCTTGCCAGTGAGGTCAAGGCCCAACTCGCGTATCTGGCCGAGTTTTTCCATAATTAGCTTTTCGCCCAGATGAGTGCAGTCCAGCAGCACGCAGCCGTTAACGCCGTTACCGGCGTTAATCTCAGTCTGCTCGGATCGCGAAACCACGTCGCGAGAAGCCAATTCCATCATGTTGGGAGCGTACTTCTCCATGAACCGTTCGCCGTTCTTGTCCCGCAAGTAGGCTCCCTCACCTCGGGCCGCCTCTGACAGCAGAACGCCGCTGCCCGATATGGTGGTTGGATGGTACTGGACCATTTCCATGTCCATCAATTTGGCGCCGGCGTTGTAAGCCAGGGCCATACCGTCGCCGGTGACAATCAAGGCATTGGTGCTAGGCTCAAACAGCCGCCCACAGCCTCCGCTGCAGAAAATGACGCTCTTGGCCCGGATAGCGTGCAGCTTACCGGTGCGAATCTCCAGCGCGGTGACACCGGCAACCTGACCCTCTTCAATTATCAGCGAGGTTACAAACCATTCTTCGTAACGCTGCACGCCCGACTTGATCAGTTGCTCAAACATGACGTGGAGCAGGGCTTGTCCGGTGAAGTCGCCGACGAAGAAGGTGCGGGCGCGACGTTGACCGCCAAAGGCTCGGGTGCCCAACTTGCCCTCTTCATCTCGATTGAAGGTCACGCCCATGTGCTCCATATCAATCAGCGACTGACCAGCGGAGCGGCACATAACTTCAATGGCATCCTGGTCACCCAGGTAGTCGCTGCCCTTGATGGTGTCGTAGGCATGGTCTTCCCATTCATCACCCCGGTCAGTCAGCGCGGCGTTGATGCCACCCTGGGCGGCGCTGGAGTGGCTCCGTACGGGGTGTACCTTACTGATAATTGCGGCGTTAGCGCCACCAGCCCGAGCGGCGATAGCAGCCCGCATTCCGGCCAGTCCCGCGCCTATTATCAGTACATCATGTTCCAGCATCTTATCCTCTTGCTTCCTTACTCTAGTGTTTACCACTGTCCGGTTTACCGGGCGTCCAGCATCGATGTTGTCGGATTATTTGGAGCCAGCCACGGAAAACGGGTTTCTCAAATTGAGGCTAATTATCTCTCAAAACCCGCATCGCCAGCAACAGTCCCGCGATGCTCTTAACATCTTCAATCTCGCCATTACCGATCAGTTCTAACGCTCGGTCCAGAGAGACACGCTCAACAACTATATTTTCGTCGTCATCTCCGACCAGTTTAGACTCAATCAAATCGGTAGCCAGGTAGGTGTGCATATACTCGTCGCACCAGCCCGGCGCCAGCCAGAAGTTGGACAGGTGCTGCAGTTTGCCGGCACGATAGCCAATCTCTTCCTGAAGCTCCCGCTGCACCGTCTCTTCGGATACTTCGCCCTCTTCCACGCCACCGGCGGGCAACTCCAGCAATGCCCCCTTGACCGGAGTACGGTACTGGCGCACCAAGACCACATCGCCGTTGTGGTCAATGGGCACGATGCAAACCGAATTAGAGTGCTCGGCCACCTCTCTGGTAGCAACACGGCCATTGGGCAATCGAACTGTATCCACCCGCAAGTTTAGGATCTTGCCCTGGAACATCGTTTTGCTTTCCAGGGTTATCTCCCGAAGCGACTCGTCAGACACGGTCTAGACCTCCCTGTCCCCGGATGCTGAAACCCAAGCGTCGCGTAATGGTTGCATAGAAGTGGTTGGTGGGGTTGGCCCGCAGGAATCTGGTCTTTAATGGGCTCTGCTCAACCTCAATCCAGTCTCCTGGCTCCATAGGCAAGTCAACAAAGCCATCAACGCTCAGGATAGCCTCCTGGGTGCCTTCCAAATACAACTTGATCCTGGCGGCTGGCGACAAGACCAACGCGGCAGAAAGGCCCACGTGGGCGGCTATCGGCTTTAGGACCAGCGATTCAGACAGCGGGTCTAGAATTGGGCCGCCGACCGCCAGACTGTACCCAGTGCTGCCGGTGGCAGTGGCCAGGATTATGCCGTCGGCGCGTAGCGACGCTACGTCGGCTCCGTCGATGTTGGTACGAATGGTAACCACCCGAGAAATCGCGCCCCGTCCAACTACCACGTCGTTCAGCGCGGGGAATGGGCCAAGCATCTCACTGGAGCCATTGCTGCCTTTGAACAGCCGGGCCTGCACCATGTTATGTTCATCCACCCGGCAACCGCCGTCCAGGTATACCTGCAGCCGTTCCAGAGCATCGTCAATCCGCAACTCGGTCATAAACCCCAAGCGGCCCATGTTGATGCCCACCATCGGAATCCCGAAGGGCGCGGTGACCTTTACCGCCCGCAGAATGGTGCCGTCTCCACCAGCCGTAATTACCAGATCAGTGTGGGGAACCCGCTCCCGCAACTGGTCCAAATTTTCTGCGGGTGAGATCCAGCTATCCTGCTCCAACGACAACTCATTGACGATGGCGCTGCTCAAGTCCAGAGCTTCGGGAATGCGGGCGTTATATATGATTCCAATGGTTTTCATTTTTGACTACAACAGCTCAAATGCCCAATGCTAACTTCGGGGCAATCCCAAAACAGGCGAAGTCTAGCATCGGCCTTATGGGGTGTCAAATCTGCACGACCCTATAATAACACCGTCGCCAGCTTGGCGTACGGTTAGCGTACGGTTATCGAACGTAGACTCCGGCTAAAACGGCGACCGCGCTCTCGGCTGCCTTGAGCACCATGCCCGGAGCGATGCCTAACCCCAACGTAGCCGCCGCAGCCACCAGCAGAGCGAATCTGGCAACCAATGACGCCGGTATTTTTTCCGGCGCCGCTGGTTCAATCGTCTGATCACTCGCCGGGTCATTTAGGAACATGACGCGTATCACGCGCACATAATAGTAGGCCGACACCACACTGTTAACGACCCCTAGAATCGCCAGCCAGGCTAAGCCGCTGTTGACCGCCGCCGTGAACACGTAAATCTTGGCGATGAATATGCTGGTGGGGGGTACGCCGATCAACGCGATTAGGGCAAACGCCAGGGAAACCGCCATAAATGGCGACCGGCGCACCATTCCGGCGTAGTCAGCAATCTGGTCGCTGTCGACCCGATTGCTGATCAGCGTGATGGCGAAGAAGGCGGTCAAATTGGCGGCGGTGTATGCGGCCAGGTAAAACAGGACACTGCTGGGGCCCAGGGTGGAGAATCCAGAAATCTCGGCTCCCATGGCCACTGCCGCCACCCCGATCAGGATGTACCCGGCGTGAGCGATGGTGCTGTATCCGAAAAGCCGCTTGATGTTGGTTTGCACCATGGCCGCCAGATTGCCAATGGTCATGGACGCGGCGGCCAGCACCGCCAGCAGGATGCCCCAGTCCAGTTCCACCGCTGTGAATCCGGAGTAGAAGAACCGCAGCACCAGGCCAAAGGCAGCGGCCTTGCTGGCCACTGACAGGAAGGCCACCACCGGAGTCGGCCCGCCTTCGTATACGTCGGGAACCCACATCTGGAAGGGAACCGAAGATAGTTTGAAGCCAAATCCCACCACCATCAAGACTACCCCCACCAGCATGGCGTAGCTGCCAAAGGGCACCTGTTGCTGGGCTGGGCCGCTGAAGCTGGCGGCGATTCCGGTAAGGGTGGTGCTGCCGGAGAAGCCGAACACTAGAGCCATGCCGTAAAGCATGATGGCCGAACTGATCGCGCCGATAATCAAGAATTTCATGCCCGCTTCGGTGGACTTGGCAGTCAGCAAGAAGGCACCCAATGCCGCCAGGGGCAGAGTGGTTAGCTCTAGCGAAATATAAATGGTGATTAACTCGGTGGCCGCTGGCAACAACAGCATACCGGTGGCCGACAGCAGAATCAGCCCAAAATACTCGCCCTGGTTGCGGTCCATGCGCCGCACGTAGTCGGTGGAGGCCAGAATCACCAGGGCAGTGGCCGCCAGCACCAGGAAGTTGAAGAATAGCGAGAACCGGTCAACCGCCAAGCTTTGGAACAGCACACTGTTTTCGGGCACAACATTGGACAGTCCCGAACCGTTAAGGTCGAAGAGCAGCAACAGCGCCAGTATCGTTGGAGCGGCCAGGCCGACAAAGGCGAAACCTTGCACCCAGCTTTTGCGAGCGACCACCAGATCCAGCAGAATGACCAGGATACCCAAGGCAGCCATCGCAATTTGAGGTGAAACCAGATATATGTCGTAGACTGTCATATCGTGCTGAGCTTATCGGCCAACGGCCAGTTGGCTGTTGATAGTGTCGTTGATCACCGCCACCATTGGCTCCAATCCCGACTTGAACACATCGGTTAGAAAAGAAGGGTAGACCCCCACCCCGATGATGGCGATAATCATCAAGACCAGTGGCACCGCCTCAATAAAAGAAGCGTCGGTCAGGGTGTCAAATTGCTCCCGACGGGGGCCGAACATGGTCAGTTGAATCATCCAGAGGATGTATCCCGCCGCCAGGATTATACCCAGCACCGCCAACGCGGTGAGCCAGGGAAAAGCGGCAAAAGCGCCGAAGAACACCAGAATCTCCGACACGAACCCGCTCAGCCCCGGCAGACCCAGGGAGGCGAACCCGGCAATCAGGAAGGCCACTGTCACCAGCGGCATGCGGTTCGCCAGACCGCCCAGGTCTGGAATGTAGCGAGTGTGGGTGCGCTCGTAGATCAGGCCAACCCCCAGGAACAACAGTCCGGTGATGGTGCCGTGGGTGAACAACTGCATCGCCGCGCCATTCAAGCCGGTGGTAGTCACTTCGCCAGCAACAATTCCCACCGACCCGATGCCGACCAGCACCAGACCCATATGGCTGACGCTGGAGTAGGCAATCAGCCGTTTCAAGTCGGTCTGACGCAGGGTCACCACCCCGCCGTAAAGCACGCTGATTACCCCCAGAGCCATCAATATCCAAGCGAACATATGCGTTTGCTCTGGAAACATGCCGACGTTAATCCTCAGCAGACCGTAGCCGCCCATTTTGAGCATCACTCCGGCCAGCATTACGCTGGCGGCAGTGGGAGCGTCGGTGTGGGCGTCGGGTAGCCAGGAGTGCAACGGCCAAGTTGGAAGCTTGATGGCGAAGGCCACAAAGAACAGCCAGAAAAGCAGGCCCAAGGGCAGGGCCACGTTGGCCGAACTGAGCATGCTGCCCGGTTCCAGTAGCCGAGTCATATCAAAGGTGCCGACATCGGTGCTGATGAAAATCGCCACGATAGCCACCAGCATCGCCGCACTGCCGAAGATGGTGAAGATCAGGAACTTCATCGCCGAGTATTCTTTGCGACCGGTGCCCCAGGTGGAAATGAGCATGTACATCGGCAGCAGTTCCAATTCCCAGAACAAGAAGAACAGCAGCAGGTCCAGTGAGGTGAATACTCCCATTACCGCCGTCTGCAATAGTAGCAGCCAGACAAAATACTCTTTGACTCGGGTGGTGATGTGCCACGAGGCCAGCACCGCGCACAAACCCAGCAGTCCGGTGAGCAACACCAGCGGCGCGCTGAGGCCGTCAACGCCCAGGAAGTAGCTGGCGTTAATCGTCTGGGATGAAATCCAATCAAATCGGTCAAGCAATTGGAAGCGGGCGCCGCCGTCAGTACGGTCGAAACTGAGGAATGCCATCGCCGCCAGCGCCAGGTCGGCCACACCAATTAGCGCGGCAAACCAGCGGATGTTCCGGTCGCCCCGCAGCAATAACAGGATGACCAGCCCGCCAGCGGCAGGCAGGAATACAGTGGCGGTCAGCAACCCAGAGAATCCAGTAATCACTTTGCCGTTCTAGACCCCCGACCCGAATAACAGGAACCCGACCAGAATTACGATTACGCCAAATACCACGACGCTACCGTAGAACTGCACCTGCCCGGTCTGGAGCACAGCCAGCACTTTCCCAGAATTTCGGGTCGCGCCGCCGATCATATCAACCAGGCCATCCACCAGACTGCGGTCCACCCAGTCAGTCACGGTC
>MUCJ01000022.1 GCA_002816715.1 SAR202 cluster bacterium Casp-Chloro-G3
TACTAGCATAACCAACCCTGGGACAGTTCTAATAGTTGCGAACAGCCAGCGATGCGCTAGAATAAGCAACGTCCAATTTGCTCAAACTCATGTGGAGCGATTATGCCGACCATCTATCACCTCATCGACCAGGCCAGCTGGGAGTCGTCCAAGCCTACTCCAGAACACCGGGCCGAGTCGCTGGAAACCGAAGGGTTCATCCACTGCTCCGAAAATATAAACCAGATGCTGAAGGTAGCCAACCGCCTTTACTCCGGTCGCACCGACCTGCTGGCCCTGGAGGTGGACTCTGAGCGTCTAACTTCGCCCATCAAGCGGGAGGCCAGTCGCTCCGGTGAAATCTATCCCCACATATACGGGCCGCTCAATACGGACGCCGTGACCAAGGTCTGGTCGCTTCCTCTGGGTACAGGCGGCACCTTTTCCCGGGTGAGTGATCAGGATTAGCATCAGATCAACTGGGAAAAAAGTAGGGACACCACATGCGGTGCCCCTACTAAAACCTCAATCAGATAAACGGATTACTGCTGTGCCAGCAAAAACTCAACCAGGGCTTCCACGTCCGCGTCGCTGAGGCTGGCGGTAAGCGCACTGGTCATTAAGCCTGGAATCGCCCTTTCCACCCCAGTGGGTACGAACGCCTCCGGCATTTTAATGGCCTCGGTGATGTAGTCGCGGGCGGATACGCCGGGTTGTCGGGTAGCGCCGTCGGTGCCGATATTGGTCAGGTCAGGCCCCACCACTCCGCTGGCGATGCCCTCTATGGTGTGGCAAGCTAGACAACCACCGGATCCGGTGAATATCGCCTGCCCCCGGGCCACCAGGTCCGATCCGCCAGCAGGCTCCTCGACCACCATCTCTGTGCCACCATCGGGGGTAACACCGGGCACCGGCTGCTCCATTTCCACTTCCTCATGAGCACCGCCTTCTCCGGGGTGGGTGTAGGCGACCGCATTCGCGGCGGCATAATCTCGTGGGGTCGGCTGAAAGGAGCCAAACAATAACAGCACCGCTGAACCTGCCATAAACGCCAGAACCAGTCCGGTGATGAACACACCGCCAAGCAAGCGATTGTCGAACTTCAAGTGCATGTAAAACATGATAACAATGGCGAACTTGAGAGCCGACAAGGCGATTAGGGGAGCAAGCACTACACCGGCCCCCTGGAATCTTTCCGGGACAATAATGAGGAACTCTACGGCTGTAATCGCGAACAGGGCTATCGCAATCAGCGAGTATTGCTTAAAGGAGGGATGCCGACTGTCGTGATGTTCTGGCGAGTGGGTGCTCATGTACCTTGCTCCTTAGGTCGGGAGGGACAACAATGAAGGCTCAATTAGCAAACCGGCGGTGGGACCGGCATCGAATCCACCAATCAGGTAGAGCAGCGTAAAGATTACAATCCACACAATATCGACGAAGTGCCAGTACAGACCGGCAATCTCAACATCCAGAGATTGTGCCGGGCCCAATTTCCCTTTGCGTCCCATAATCAACAGAATCGTCAGCCACACTAGGCCCAGCGTAACGTGGGCGCCGTGAAATCCGGTCAGGGTGAAGAAGGTTGTGCCAAACAGATTGGTGTCTATCTTCAGTCCTTCCATTCTGAAGGCATTGAACTCATAAATCTGAAAACCAATGAATGTGGCACCCATCAATATGGTGGCTAGCAACCACAACTGAATGCCTCTCTGGTCGTTCCGATTAGTCGCTGCCAGAGCTTGCACCATGGCAAAAGAACTGCACAGCAGCACGAAGGTGCTGATGGTGGTGAGGGGAATGTCGATTATGTCGATGGGGTAAGGCCCCACCAAGCTCTGGCCCCGATAGACCATGTAAGTGGCGATTAACGCGCCGAAGAACAGGCAGTCGGAGCTGAGAAATGTCCACATCAACAGTTTCCGGTGGTTCAGACCGGTTGTGGTGTAGGTGTGGTCTACATCTGTCGTAGGTAATTGTCCGCTGGCGTAAGCCAAGACTAGGGCCTCCTAATGGTGGTCTTCAGAACCGTGATGAGCTTCGGGCGCGGCCGGTTCAAAACTCCACCCAAGTACTCCGATGAAGGAGATGATCCCGCCGATAATTGGCACTGGGAACTTGATGTAGGGCCAGGGGAATTCGATCAGGAACCCGGCCGCCAATACCAAAACTCCAAAGGCGGTGACAATCGGCCAATATGAAGGGCTGGGCATATGAATTGTTTCCGGATCCACATAGGCTTCCGCCTCGGTGATCGGATGGCCTTCAGCCGCGGCCCGCCGCTTGACCAACCAGTAGTGATCCAGACCAACCACCTGGGGTACTTTAGCAAAATTGTAAACCGGCGGCGGCGATGCAATGGTCCACTCCAGCCCGGGAGCGTCCCAGGGGTCGTGACCCGCCAGCTTGCCGTTCTTCACGGTGATGAAGAAGTTTACCAAGAAAGCTACAATCCCGGCGAAGAGCACAAAGTAACCGGCGCTGGCCACCAGGTTCAACCAGTCCCAGCCAAAATCTGAGGAGTAGGTATAGATTCGGCGGGGCATTCCGTTGAGACCCAGGAAGTGCATTGGGAAGAAGGTGATGTTCATCCCGACGAACATCAGCCAGAAATTCAGCTTGCCCAGACCTTCGTGCATCAGCCTGCCAGTTATCTTGGGGAACCAGTAGTAAATGCCGGCGAATAACCCGAAGATAGAGCCGCCGAAAAGCACGTAATGGATGTGCGCGACAATGTAATAAGTGTCCTGCTGTTGAGCGTCGGATGGTGATACCGCGTGGGAGACACCGCTGAGTCCACCGACAATGAACAAGGCCACAAACCCAATGGCGAACAGCATCGGAGTTTTGAATTCAATGGAACCGCCCCACATGGTGCCAATCCAGTTGAATATCTTCACGCCAGTGGGAACCGCGATGAGCATGGTGGTAATGGTGAACACCGAGTTGGCCACCGGCCCCAGGCCCACCGTGAACATGTGGTGGCTCCAGACCGCCCAACCCATGATTCCAATCACGATTCCCGAGAATACCATCACCGGGTACCCAAACAGCGGTTTCTTGGAGAACGTGGGTATGATTTCAGACACAATGCCCATCGGCGGGAGAATCAGAATGTACACTTCCGGGTGTCCAAAAATCCAGAACAGGTGCTGCCATAGAATTGGGTCGCCGCCGCCGGCAGTGTTGAAGAAGCTGGTTCCGAAGGCCCGGTCCATGGTCAACTCAATCAGGCCGACGGTGATAACCGGGAAGGCCAGCACCAACAGGATTGAGGTTACCAGAGTCATCCAGACAAACAGGGGCATGCGCATCAGGCTCATGCCGGGAGCGCGCATGTTAATAATGGTCACGACGAAGTTAAAAGCCGCTGCCAGTGACGCCACGCCCAAGACCTGCAATCCCAAAGCCCAGAAGTCGATCCCCTGGCCGGAACTGAAGGGTTTTTCAGACAAGTTGGCGTAAGAGAACCAGCCCGCGTCGGGCACCTGCTGCACCACAAAACTGAAGTGTATCAGCAGCGCACCAAACAGGAAGGTCCAGTAGCTAAAGGCGTTCAATCGGGGGAAGGCAACGTCTCTGGCCCCGATGGCCAGTGGAATTATAAAGTTAAAGAATGCGGAGCTCATCGGCATGATGGCCATGAATATCATGGCCGTGGCATGCATGGTGAACATCTGGTTAAACACGTCGGGGCTGACCAGGGTGTTGTCTGGAACGGCCAGTTGCATGCGGATTACGCCAGCTTCTATTCCGGCCAGGAGGAAGAACAAAAAAGCTGTGACACCGTAGAGAATGCCGATGCGTTTGTGGTCTACGGTAGTAATCCAGCTCCAGAGTCCGCTGGCGCTGGCCGGTCGTGCCATTACATTAGTTGCTGTGGCCATTGTTGCCTTCGCTGCTCCTAATTAGCTGCGGTTATCGCCTACGAAACAAGTCGCGATTCAGTCTACTTCAAGCTCAGTAGATACTCAATCAGCGCAGAAACCTGCGTCTGAGTCAGGCTGGTGCGACCGTCAGCCGTTTGATAGATAGTGGCCCGGCTGGCCATATGGTTGCCCGGCTTGATATCCTCCGGGTTGGTCAGCCATACCCGAAGGTTTTCCCGGTTCAGGTCGATCAAGCCCGCCGCAAAGGTCTGACGGGTAGCCAGATCGGTCATGTTGGGGCCGGGTGCAATACCCACCTCAGTATTGAGAAACCCCTGCATACGTCCAGCGACTATCGCCGGATTATCCGACCCGTTCACCGTGTGACAGACTACGCAGCCGCCCGCGCCGTTGAATACCTGTTGGCCCGCCTGAGCAGCCGCAGATAGCTGAGGCGTCTGGCCAAACCCGGCCACCCAGGCGTCATATTCTTCCTGGGTCAGTACCTGCACCAGGAACTTCATCTGAGCGTGCGCGGTACCGCAGAACTCGGCGCATTGGCCGTAGAAGGTGCCGGTCTCGTCGGCCAAGAACCACAACCGGTTGTTGCGAGTGGGCACCATATCAACCTTACCGGCGAGTTTGGGTATCCAGAAACTGTGGATTACATCGTCGCTTTGCAGGAGGACTTCTACCGCCCGTCCCACCGGAACCCGCAACTCATTGGCGGTAGTGATCACGGTGCCATTTCCGTCAGCGTTGGGATATTCGAACTCGAACCACCACTGGTGACCGGTAACGGTCACGTCCAGGGTATTGCCGGCCGCTGAAGCGGGAGGTTTGTCCAACTCAAAGAGGGTAGTCACCGACCAGATCCCCAGCCCCAAAATGAGGATGGTTGGAATAATTGTCCAGGTTAACTCTAGCACGGTGTTGCCGTGGGTCTGCTTGGGTAATGGCTGTCCTGGGCGGCGGCGGAAGCGGATTGCGGCGTAGAGCAATGCGCCCTCTACCAATACAAAAACCGCCACCATGACCCACATCAGTACGTTAAATAGCAGCAGTTGCTTTTCTGCAACCGGGCCTGCCGTGCCAAAGGTTGACTGCTTGGCGTTGGCGTCGCAGGCAACGAGCACAAGCGAAAGGGCCAAGATTCCAAGAGCTAGTAAGTGTTTGCCTTGAAACCACTGCTTAGTGGATTTCAAAATGTTATTCATTGGAAACCTGCGAAACGAAACCTGCGCTGGGGAATCTGCCCGGTCGGGGGGCGAGAGGAGCATTTTGCGTATCTCCAAAGTTGATCAACCGAGTTTGTGCTAAATTTCACTAGTGACAGACAATAGCACAGGGTCTTCAAGAATGTCAATGCAATTGATTTCGTGATGCGAAGCATATTTTGACGGCGATTAGCAGTCAGCTGCAGCCCAAACTTTACAATTGGATAATGCTGTCCACCATCACCGCGACGAACAACAACGCCAGGTAAAGCAAAGAATAAAGATAGACGTTTTTCGCGCCGCTTCTGCTGTAGTTTCGCTTCAACCGCCACGCCATTGCGATGAACACCACTCCCATGACCAGGGCTGAACCCAGGTACACCAGGCCTACCGCTGTGCTGAGGGCGAACATGATGGTCAGACCCACCAGCGCCAACGTATAGTAGAAAATTTGCAGGGTGGTGTGTTCAACAGTCGTCACCACTGGCAGCATTGGAATACCGGCCTCGGCGTAGTCGTCTTTGATCAATAGCGACAACGCCCAAAAATGGGGCGGCGTCCAGAAAAAGACAATGGCGAATAGATAAACTGCCGGGAGGTCCAGTCCGCCGGTTACCGCCGCCCAACCCACCAGGGGCGGTATCGCTCCCGCCGCGCCGCCAATGACTATGTTCTGCGGTGTGGTGCGTTTCAGCCAGTTGGTATAAACGAATACATAAAACAACGTGGCCGACAAAGTGAGCAAAGCCGCCAGCAGGTTGACCCCGATGCCCAATATGGCGAAGGCGACAACGTTGAGCGCGATGCCAAAAGTCAGCGCCTTGTTGGGAGTAATCCGGTTTCCGGGCACCGGACGCTGCCGGGTGCGGGACATGCGTTCGTCAATGTCACGGTCCAGGTAGTGATTGATGGCGTTGGCTCCCCCGGCGGCCAGCGCGCCTCCCAGCCAGACCAGACCCATCAGCATCAACGAAGGCAGACCTTGCGCCGCCAGGAACATGCCTCCCGCGGCGGTGATCAGCAATAGCACTACAATGGGCGGTTTGGTCAGTGTGAGGTAGTCGTTGAGGATGGCCAGCAGGGAAGCCGAACGCCCCGGGATGCCTTCTACCGCTGATTGCAGGTTGGTCATGAGGTTGCTCCTTGGTTGACGACTTCGGCGTTGCCGGGACGGGTGCGACTCACGAAAGCCGTCGCCGCTATTGTAGCCCAAACCGCCGACCCCAGGGCCAGGTGCAGGGCGATCAAATGGATGGGAAACCCAAGTAGAATGGTCGCCGCGCCCACCGCGATCTGAACCACAAACAGGGCCGCCACCGCCATCGACAGCAACCTCACATCCAGCGAGCGGTGTTTGCCTCGAATTCCCAGGTGCACACTATACAGCAGAAATACTCCAACGATCAGCGCGACGTAACGGTGGCCCATGTGAATCGCCGCCGGAAGCCCTTGGGGGAATATTTCTCCCTGACACAGCGGCCAGGTCACGCAGGCGGCGGTTGCGCCGCTGGCAGTCACGTAAGACCCGGAGAGGATCAGGATGTAGACAGCCACGGCGGAAATCAAGGCGAGTTTGGGGAAACGGTCGGGGGGACTACCAACTGAGTGCTCCGAATGACCAGCCAGCGGGCCTTTGAAAGCGACCACCGCGATCAAGACCAGGCAGGCCAGCAGGGCTTCTGCCACCGCCAGGTGCGCGGCAACAATTTCACCGGGCAACTCTTGCAAGACGGTAACGCCGCCCAGCAATGCCTGAATCACCAAAAGCACCACCGCTAAAACTGACGGTATGGTCAGCCAGCGTTCCTTTCGGTAGGCGAACCAGACGATGCCGACGGTGACCAGAATCAGGGGACTGACTATCGCTGAGGCTACGAATCGATGGGAATATTCAACGATGGCCGTAAATTCCAGGGGAGGGAAAAGCTTACCGTGACACAGCGGCCAGTCGGGGCAGCCCAGGCCAGATTCGGTGACTCGGACCACTCCGCCCAATACCACCAGAGCAAAGACCGCCAGGACAGTAGTTAAAGAGATGGACTTCAGCCACGTGTGAGATTTGCCGGGCTGAGCCAGGGTGCCGGTTGATTGCGATATTACCATCTACGTCTAGCTACCATCTAGCTACCAGTTAAAGGGGGAAATCCATCCGATTGTGATATAATTCGCAATGTTATCATGGATAGGGCGATTCGGGTAGAAGGTCTAACTAAACGTTTCGGCGCTTTTACCGCTGTTGACGATGTTTCGTTCTCGGTAAAAACCGGCGAGATTTTCGGCATCCTGGGGCCGAATGGCGCGGGCAAGACCACCACTCTGGAAATAATCGAGGGCCTGCAAAAGCCTACTCAAGGCCAGGTTAGTGTCCTGGGCCTGGATACCGTCCGAGACTCCACCAAGGTCAAGGCCCGCATCGGAGTGCAACTCCAGTCCTCTGCTTACTACGACTACCTGAACCTTCGGGAAATTCTCGCGCTCATTGGCAGTTTCTACCCCAAACACATTCAGCCCAACCACCTTCTAGAACAGGTGGGACTGCTCGACAAGGCCACGCAGCGGGTGCGCCAGTTGTCCGGCGGCCAGCAACAGCGATTCACCGTCGCCGCCAGCCTGGTCAACGACCCGGAACTGGTCATTCTGGACGAACCCACCACCGGCCTAGACCCTCAGGCCCGGCGCAACATCTGGGGCCTGATTCGGGAGATTAACCAGAAAAACGTCACCGTAGTTTTGACCACCCACTACATGGAGGAAGCTGAAACCCTGTGCCAGCGCGTGGCCATCATGGACCAGGGCAAGGTGGTGGCGACGGACACGCCGCAAAACCTGATTAGCAGCCTCAAATCTACTTACACGGTAACCATGATGTCGCTGGAGCCGTTGACCGAAGACCAGTTGCTTTCGCTGAACGGCGCGGTCAGTTCAATGCAGATACAAGAGAATAACACCTACGTGATACGCCTGAGCGACAGTCCGCGAGCCTTGGATTCGGTGCTGGAAGGAATCGTCCAAAACGACATCCGGCTGGAACATCTGGAAGTCGCGCCGGTCACCCTGGAGGACGTTTTCCTGCAACTTACCGGCACTGAGCTTAGGGACTGACCTTGCTGACTCTCACCTTCACCAACCTGAAAATGATGGCCCGCAATCGGCACACCACCCTGTGGTCGCTGATCTTCCCGCTGATGCTGGTGGTGGTCTTTGGCCTCTTCAGCAACTTTGGTGGCAGCAGTCCAAGCCTAGCAGTCATTGACCAGGCCAGAACACCCCTCTCTCAGGCCCTGTTTGATCAGCTTTTAACCGTCCACTTTCTAGCCACTGATGATTTCATGAGCCTGGAGATGGAGAAACTCATTGCCCAGAGTCAAATTGAATCAGGAGACCTGGACTACCTGCTGGTAATCCCCGAAGGCTTCGGCGCGGGCGGACAGGCTTCACCGACGCTGATTTACAGCAGCGACAACCCGGAACGCAATCAACTGGTGGCGGCGGCGATTTCCGGCATTGTCATCTCAAGTATGAATGCTGAAACCCAAGCCAGTAACGGCCCCCCACCAGCTTTGGCGACCTCAGAGGTCGCCGTCCAGAACGTCTCGTTTTTCGATATTGCCTTGCTGGGTTTGTTGAGCCTGGGCATTATGACCAGCTCCATCATCTCTGTAGCGGTGAAGATCAGCACCTATCGGGGCCAGTCAATTCTGAAGCGCATGCTGGTGACTCCGCTGGCCATCTGGAAATACTTTGCGGCGGAGATTGCGGCCCATCTGTTGCTGGCCCTGGTGCAAGCGGCCATTATTCTGGCAGTGGGAGTGTTCATATTCGGGGCGCAGATTCACGGGAACCTGGCCTGGATATTCATCATCGTGCTGCTGGGGAGCCTGGTGTTCCTGAACCTGGGGTTCATCTTGTCGGCCTGGGCCAACACCCCTTCGGCGGCATCGGGCATGGGCAACGTCATCGCCATGCCGATGCTTTTCTTCGCCGGGGCTTTTTTCTCCACAACATCCCTACCTTGGATACTGCCCTACGTGGCCCAGGCCCTGCCGTTGACACCCATGCTGACCGCACTGCGCGAGGTCGCCATCTATGATGCCCCGCTGTGGCAGGTGTGGCCCCAACTGGCCGCGCTGGGCGGTTGGATCGCAGGTACCGCCGTGGTGGCAATCAAGGTCTTCCGGTTCAGCTAACCGCCGGTTATCTACGGTCGCCTATGCGGATGTATCAACCAACTCTAGCCACTATGGCACTATTCCTGCTACTCACCACGGCATGTGGCGGCGGTTATACTAAAGATGATGTGGCCGGGGTCAAGCAAGTGCGCGGCCAGATTGTTGGCGTGGTGGGCCGCAACATCGCCGAGATAGAACTGTTGACGATTCGTGACGATGCCGGACAAGAGTACATTTTTACCACTGAAGGATTTGTGGAATTCACCCCATCGCATCTGAAGGAACACCAGTTATTCGGACAGACAGTGTTGGTCACTTACGTGGAGCGGGATGGCAGGTTGGTGGCGGTGGAGATAGGCGATTAGAGCGATCCAGACCGCCTAGCCATCCTTCGACAGGCTCAGGATGAGCGGTAACGAAGTCACAGTCCGCTCGTGGTGAGCCGCTTCGACAGGCTCAGGACAGGTTTGTCGAAGCACCAGCGCCTGACGATACCAGGTTAGAGAATTTCCAGCAGGGCCGCTTCGATCTCCTCCGCCGGGATGAACTGCTCAAACTTAGCGTGTACCAACCCCTTCTCGTCGATTACAAAGGTCCAGGGCTCGCTGAGCATCCCCCACTCATCGACTGTCGGCACCCATCCGCCGGTTGGGCGGCCGCCTTCGATCAAATGCGGGTTCTTAAAGACTTCCACATGAATGAAATTGGCTTCGTCTTGGTGCCGCTCCTTAACTTGCCCAACCAACTCCACTTGCGGGCCGCAGGTGGCGCTGACGCAGAAAGCGGGCGAGGCAAACACCACCACCAATGGTTTGCCCGTGTCCAATGCCTGGTCAATGGATAGCTGGTACAGGTCTGGGTCGGGGACTCCAGAACTGGATATAGTCGATAGGTCATCGGTATCGCGCACCGTGGGCGTCACGCTGCGGGGGGCCGGATCGCCAATGCCTGGCGTGGAGGAATGCTCGGCGACTCTGGCGGCGGTTTGCGCGACAACCACCACTCCGGAATCGGTAGTGGTATTAATTTCCAGTCCCCAGAAACCCGGGTTAGATTCAGTCGCTTCGCCGGGCAGGTCAAAGTCCAACGTAGTCACGTAGACACCCCGTTCGCCCGGCGGCCACTGCTGAAACCGGGCGGTAACCGTCTGACGTATCTCGCCGCCGTCCACTCCCGGCGGAAGATACACCGACTGCACCTGGGCTTCTTTGGTGCGCACTGGCATACCGTCGCGGTCGATTATCCCGAATGATACCCGGTTAGTGCCCACTGCCAGGTCGCTGGTCACCAGGATGACGCTGTACTCCGGGCCTCCGAATTGCCGCGCAGCCGGTGTCGGTGACTCCTGGGGCGGAACAGCGGTGGAGCAGGCAACTAGGGCCAGAGATACCACCAATATAACTAACCATCTCCACGATTGCGACGACTGGGCGTGAATCCCCCTTTGCAAAAGTTGGGCGAGGGGGGATTCAACACTTACTTCTTGAGAAATTTGCATCATGCTGAGCACGGCCGCTCCTGGCTGACCCTAATATATAATCCCACGACCTGATCCGCCGTCCACCGCTATGGTCTGTCCGGTGATCGCGCTGGCCTGGTCGGAGCACAAAAAGACCACCAGGTTGGCGATGTCCTCTGGTTGCACCATCCGCCCGATGGGAATGTTAGCCACAGTACGCCGCATGATCTCGTCGGCGGTCACACCTTCCCGCGCGGCCCGCTCGTCGATAAGCTGCAACTGTCGCTGGGTCAGGGTGCTGCCGGGATGGATGCAGTTGACCAGGATGCCATCGGCTGCGACATCATCGGCCAACGCCTTGGTGTAGGCGGCGACTCCCGAATTGGTGATGCCGGAGCCGGGATTGGTGGCGTTGGCGTTGCGCGCTCCCATACCAGCGATGTTGATAATTCGACCGCCGCCTTTGTGCTTCATGGATGATACGACTTCACGACAGCAGCGGATGTATCCCATAATCTTGGTATTGATGTGGTTGAGGATGACCTCGTCGGGCAACTCGCTGGCCCGGGCGGTGGTGGAATTGACCGCGTTGTTCACCAGGATGTCGATGTGACCCAACTCGCTGATGGTAGACCAGGCCAGCAAGCCAATGTCCTCAGAGCTGGTCATGTCGGCGCGAATCGGGATGACGGTGGAGCCGGTGGCCTCCTGTATCTCCCGCGCAGTCTGCTTGAGCGCATCAAATCCCCGGGCGCAGATGGCGACTTTAGCTCCCTCACGGGCCAACGCCATTGCCGTGGACTGCCCAATGCCCATGCTGCCGCCGGTGACCAGGGCCACCTTGCCCCTGATTCCTGTTTCCATGCTATATACTCCTAATAATTCGGTAGGGCCGTACGCCCCCACGCTCGATTACCCGACTTGGCTAACGCTACGCAGTCGAAAAGGACTGGCTAACGCACACATAAGCCTACCAGCGCATCCACCGATGCCTCATTCTCAAAGCGGGAGACAGTCTGCACAATGCCGTTGAGCTTATCGCTGGGCCAGCCCATATTCGTGAACACGGCGCTGATTCGCTGGGTCTCAGTCGCCAGATCCCATTCCAATTCTTGCCCCTGATATTCTCCCTGGTAGGTGGTGCCGCCCTTCAAGCGAACCGTAATTCTGGGCGCAAAGGCCGGACGGTCTTTGTGTCCAATAACTTCAGTCCGTTGCAGCAAGTCCATCACCGCCGAATCATCGCCGGGCGACTGCTCCCCGGCCTCGATGCGCTGGCGCAGCGGGGGATAACTGCCGTGGACGCAGGTGTAGGCCGTGAAGTAATGTGTGCTGCCCACCCCTGGAGAGGTGCGGATCAGGTTGGGAAAAGCCGGTGACGGATAGGTGGTCTCCAGCCAGTTCATATCCACCGTAATCTTCTCAATCTCGTCCACCGGCAGGTCATGGGCCGCTCGTATGTCGGTCATCAGGTCAATCACCGGGCAGTTGTAGCCAGCCGTTGGGTAAATCTTGGGCACCACGTGCATCAACTCCCATCGTTCGCCCAGGTCGGCTACCACTGTGTCGAAAGCAACATGATGGGAACCCTGGAACACATACGACAGTTCGCCCCGGTTGTTGCCAGTGAAGGCGTTGTAAAACCCGGCGTCGCCTTCCAGCGATGTTTCCGAGCCCTTGACGTTCTCCCGGGCCAGCAGCGCCGCCATGATGCCGTTGCGGGTGGCGTTCGGCTCGTGGAACATCATCTCCCGACCACCAGAGCGCGGCCCTTCGTTGGTGCCAGCGGTGAAAGTGCAAGCCAGCGCTATCGCGGTGACCATCTGGTCTTCGTTGAGGTTCAGCAGCTTTCCGGTAGCCACCGCCGTCCCCAGCGTTCCAAATATCGGACTGGAGCGAAAGCCCCGCGCCTGGACTGTGGGTATAAAGTCGCTGGCTATGCGCGACTCCACTTCGTAGCCAGCCGCCAGAGCAGTTATCAGTTGTTGGCCACTGTTGCGCCCCAATTCCGCCGACGCCAGGCCACCCGCGATGATACACGGGCCGGGGTGAGTCAGCATGCGGTAGGAGTCGGACTGGTTGGTGGCATGCATCAGCTTGCTGTTGGCGAAAGCCGCACCGCAGCGGGTCGCCCGAGCGCCGTCCACCAGGATGGTGGCCCCATCGGACTTGCCTTCCTCTTCCTTGGCCAGCGCCATCGCCGCCTTGCCGGGCGCGGTCTCGGCCCCAATAATGGAGACGATCATAGAGTGCAGCAGAGAGGCTTTAATCTTGTTCACCACCTGGGGCGGCAGGGCCTCGTATTGCAGGGAAGCAACGTAACGAGCGAAGGTGCGGCTCAGCGAATCGGCCATATTAGTACCTCAATTAAAAGTAAAGTGCCAGGCAACTGGTGCGGCTACCTAGCTGGTTCAGGGGGGATTGTAGGCGCAACTGGCGGGGGGGTCAATCTAACCGGCTTGATCTAACTCGGATACCAAACTCCGCTGGTGCACTTTCCAGAAGCGCTGTACTGCGACCAGGGCCCACAGTCCTTCAATCACAGTAATGGGATAGACCGCCGAGAAGGCGCTATAAGCGGCGGTGGCCGCCGAGCCGCCGGCAAACACCAGCACCATCCACTTGGAGCGAGACTCCAGCCAGTAAGATAGTAACATGATGGTGACTGCTATTGAGCCAAAAATTGTAAGCATTCCTCTCCGCTTTCGCGTGAACGTTTCTTGGATGAACGTTTCTCGGGAAAGAAATTCTAAATCAAGTCCTGCAGGCGGAATTTGAAAAGGTAATGAATCAAAGCCAGCAGAATAATCGCCGAGATAAATACCGCTGTCCTTAATGGGTCTATCGGCTGGATAGCCATGCCCAAAACGGTCGCCGCTGCCGGAGGATGCTCAGTGTTGGTGACGGCCATAATCAGGATTACCAAACCCACGGAAATCGCCAAAGCTGAGTCGGAAAAAAATCGATTCTGGGCGAAAATTTCGCCCATCGAACTGTCAAAAAGCAACAAGGAGCAGGCCATTCCGACCAGAAGCGCCAGGGTGTGTCCGCCGATTACGGACCGGGCCTTGGCCGCCGATGCGGAAGGGTGGACGAACAGGATGACGATGCTCGACCCCAGGCCAGCGGCCAGGGCTGCGTCGGCCAGAGAATCAACAAAGATCAGAATGGTCAGCATGGTGACGGTGGCTAGAAAAGCCTGAACCAGGTAGCTGTGCCAGTACCGACGAAACCTGGGATCGATGACTTCTACGTCCTCAGGGAGGTGAAGACGCTCGCTTAACCCGTGGGGCAGAACGTGCAGCTTGCCATTGGAAGAGAACAAATGGTGGTCACTGCCACCGGATTCACCGCTAACGGCATCTTGGTCTGACTCTGCATCCGGTGGCCCGGGTTCGGTTGGAGTTTCCGGCGTCGGTTCGCGACTAGGGCGGCCTGGGCTGTCTGGCAAATCAGGGGTTTCTCCATTGCGGCGGGGGTCTGAGACTGGATTCTAGAGTCAATTATCACTCCAAGCTCTTCGCAAAGTCCAGCCACACCCGGGCGCAGGGCACCGGCAGAACGTGCTGCACAAAACCCGCCACGCCAGGAAATACCACCCGCCGTCCATTGGGGAAAAGTTCCGCCGCATCGCGGAAGTCGCCAAGCACTTCCTCACGCAGGGCCGCCGCGGCGATGATCAGAGTAGGCGTTTTAACGTCCTTCAACAGTGGGCGCAGGTCGCCGGAGGCGTTGCGCTGAAACCCGCTCACCACATGCGCGGCGGTGGCCGCCATCTGCTTGGCGTACCAGCGAGTGTAGGCCGGGTCAACTATCTGCGGGTCTAGGCGGCGGCCAATGGTATTTTCAACCCAGGCGGCAATGCCTTCTTTCTCAATCAAGTCGGCGCTTTCGCCGTGATGCCGGTCGCTGAAGTTGGTGGGAGAGGTGCAAGCGGTCAGGGACAGCAACCGATCCTGATGCTGGATGGCGTAGCGCATTGAAATGCTGCCGCCTACGGTTTCACCAATGAGGTGGAACTTTTCTAGCTCCAGCTTATCGGCCACTTCAGCCAGATCATTGGCAAAGTTATCCAACGTCCAGGGATAGCCCGGCTCCGGCACGTCCGACTGGCCCATACCCCGCATGTCGTAGCGGATCACCCGGTAGTGCCGGGCGATTATCGGCACCCAGGCGAACCACAGTTTGTGACTCTTGGCCATACCGTGGTGCATTAGCACTGTCTCCGGCTTGGTCCAGGGGTCAGTAAAGTCGTCCACCTTGTAGAACAATTCTAAACCATCGTCAAGCTTCAGTCTCATTGTTCTTCCATCCTCAAGTTTGCGACTCTGATCGAGCTACCGCACTGCTGAGCGTTGGTCTATTCTAACGGCTAAAATTAAGCCTAAACTGTGACCCCTTGTTCAGCAAACACTGATCGGGCGATTTGCATTGCGGTGCGAGTATGAAAGTAACCACCATAAAGCGTCAACTGGATGAAGACTTCCATAATCTCTACCGGCGTCATGCCCACTCGCAACGCTCCGCTGATGCGGCGACGGATTTGCCGGTCGTAGTGGCCCAGCACGGTCATCGAAGCCAAGGCGCAGATAGCGCGGGCTTTTTCGTCGAGATGGGGACGGGTGTAAATTGCTCCCCAGTGGTATTGATTAATTAGCTTTTCTAGCTGCATTTCCGGCGAGTCGGGGTCATCCGAGGATTCAGGTGCAGCGACGTCGGCTATGTGCTGCTGATGAGTCTCCAGGCCAACCCGGTTTAGCTCTTCCACCGTCCGGCTGGTGTCGTATGCCTGAGTAGGGACGAATTGGATTCCTTTGTCTTCAAAAATCTCCCGGGTTATCCGCATCGCTGCTTCCACTGAGGGCACTCCAACGTAGAAGGTCAGTTGGATGAAAACCTCCACCACTTGCTGAGGGGTCAGACCCACATTTAGGCAGCGCTCAATGTGGCGACGCAGCAAGGGCAGTTGACCCAAGGCCATTAACGAAGTGACAGTGCAGATGCAGCGGTATTTTATGTCCAGACCAGGGCGAGTCCAGATGGAACCAAAGAGAGCTTCATCAATAATGCGCTTCAAATCTGGGGCCAACTGGTCAGTGCCGGGCAGCGTAAAATGACCGCGGTCTCCGCCCGACATAGAGTTCCGCATTGCTTGACCTTGTTGAAATCGTTCTTCGAGAGTTGACATTTCATATCCTCCTGAGTCGCGGGCAGCGCGATCGGCTACCTCAGCAGCAATTTCGTCGGCCTCTAGCAACCTGATTACAGGTGCTAGGCAAACCACATTATAGCCGCTCATAGAGCAGATAGCAGTATTCTCAGCAAAATGGGTTTGGCCGGTGATACATAGGGGCAGCCTACGTGTCCGCCCCTACGCGGCAATATTTGACTCCACCATCAAGAACCAGCTTCAAGCTTGCGCCATAATGTCGGTGGCGAACCATTCCAGACGTTCCAGAGCCTGATTCAGGTCAGACCCTCGAATATCGAAAATCAGATGAGTGACTCCTACATCGGCGTAGGTCTGCACATCCTGGAGAATCTGACCGGTCTCGCCGGAAAAGCGGCGGCGAGGGCCGGAGGCGGCAGACCCAGTGTCGTACAGCGGGGTCTTCATCGAAACGTCCAATTCACCGGGATCACGGCCCGCCGCTTCGGCATAGCGATGCAGCAATGCCACACTCTGGGCCATGTCTTCCGGCTCCAAAGGCGACGCCGGAATCCCACCCACCGGATGCCAGCCGTTGCCCAGCTCGGCGGCGCGACGTATGGCCGGGCGGCTCTGTCCGCCAACCCAGATCGGCGGATGGGGCTTTTGCACCGGCTTGGGCAGGAATTTGACGTTGGCGAACTGGCAGTATTTGCCATCAAAGGTGGGACTATCGCTGGTCCAAAGTTCCTTGAACGCCCGCAAATACTCGTTGGTAACTGCTCCCCGCTCGGCAAAAGGAGGAGCGCCCAGAGCTTGAAACTCCTCTTCCATCCAGCCTACACCCACGCCCAGAGTCAGCCGTCCTTGCGACAGCACATCCAGCGTGGCCAGTATTTTTGCGGTCAGCAGGGCCGGACGGTGGGGAACGATCATCACGCTGGGCACCAGCCGGATTTGCCGGGTCACTCCAGCCAGATAAGTGAGCAAGGTCAACTGCTCAAAGTACTCACCGCTGCCGCCGCCGGGGAACACCCCGCCCACAGTGTATGGATAGGGCGAGTCAATGCTTTCGGGCACCAGTATGTGGTCGCCCGCCACCATGCAGTAAAACCCCAGTTCATCACCTTTCCTAGCGATGGTCGCCAGCGGCTCCGGGCGGGCCGTCGGGCCTTGATTGGGCAGATAGAAACCGAATTTCATTCTGTGCCTCCCCAAGTGTTTCCGGTCAACAAGAAACGGTTAACACCCATAGTTGCTACCCATAACCGGCAAGCAACAGAGTTTTAAGACAGATTCCTAGCCTATTTGTCAGCGCTAGCGACTTCAAAGTGCTTGACCCAGTATTCGCCGCGATACAGGTGCTCTACCTCACGCGCCGCGTTCTG
>MUCJ01000023.1 GCA_002816715.1 SAR202 cluster bacterium Casp-Chloro-G3
ATCATCCAGTGACTTGGCATCGGACCTTCCAGCGGGAGACTATCTTAACTTGGCCCTTTCGCTGTCCTAACAATGGGGTCCACCTCAATCATTCGATGTAAAATACCCCTAGTTAATACTGAAGTTTTGGCGTTGACACCGATGCGACAAATTACTAGAATCCGGGAATTGGCCAGCCAGGTGACTGCTTTTTTAAATCGATCCAGGCTCCGACGAACATCTCCCTGCCGGATGCTGAGCCAATCTGCGACTTCTGCTACTGTTAGGAACACCAATTGGAAGTAAATCCACCCCGCCGTCCTCGGGATAGCGTCATCCGTCAGCCCCGGGTTGACCAGTTGCAGCCGACCTTTGCTGAGCCGGTTCCGAGAAGACATCCCCGCCGAATATTCAGCACACCCTTCCTACTGTCTTTTGGATTCGCCGCTCTCATCATATTCGGTGGACTGTTGCTGTCTCTGCCCATATCCAGCAGCGCCGGGGTGTTCACTCCGCTGATATTGGCCTTCTTCACTGCCACTTCCGCGGTGACCGTCACCGGGCACACGGTGGTTGATACTCCAACCTACTGGAGTCACTTTGGACAGGCGATAATATTCTTTCTGATGCTGATTGGCGGGCTGAGTTTCATGGCAGCAGCAACGTTCATCCTGGCATTGCTGGGACAGCGTTCATCTCTATCGGAGCGTTTGGTGCTACGGGATACTATGGGGCTTGACCGCATGGAGGGCCTGCGAAGGATAACCCGCAATATAGTAATCGTCGTATTTCTGATTTATCTCATTGGCGCTGGAGTCATTTTCTGGCGCATCAATGGCCTGGACGGAATGGGGATTGGCGAATCGATCTGGCAGTCCATATTTTTATCGGTTTCAGCCTTTAACAACGCCGGATTCTCTATTTTGCCCGCGTCTCCCGCGGGGAGCGGCTTGGCGCGCATTGCTACTGCTGAAACCCTGTTGTTCACATTGATCATACTCATAGTTCTAGG
The DNA here is from genome assembly GCA_002816715.1 of SAR202 cluster bacterium Casp-Chloro-G3. Classification (GTDB taxonomy): domain Bacteria; phylum Chloroflexota; class Dehalococcoidia; order Lucifugimonadales; family UBA3495; genus Casp-Chloro-G3. The sequence continues at coordinate 992 of MUCJ01000023.1, forward strand.
GGGCATCGGCTGGACGTCACTAGTAGACATTTACCGCCACCGCCGGTTTTCGCGGCTCAATCTAGACACCAAACTGGTAGTCGTCACCAGTTTGCTCCTATGGGTGGTGGGAGCTCTGGTATTATTCTTCGCCGAATTTTCCAACCCAGAAACCTATGGGGGGCTGAGTATGGTAGACCGAATTTCCGACTCCATATTCCATTCGGTCAGCGGTCGCACCGCCGGATTCGCCACCTTCGATTTCGGACTGTCTGATGACTTCACCAAGTTAACCTACTCGGCGCTGATGTTCGTCGGCGGGGCTTCAGGCTCGGTGGCGGGCGGAATCAAGGTAAACACCTTTGCCGTGATTATTGCCGCCGTGATTTCATCCATAAAAGGGCGACCCCAAGCGGAGGCCTTCGGCCGGGAAATCTCCCAGCATCAGGTGCTGAGGGCTTTGACCGTTGGGGTCTTGGGGGTATTGTTTATAATCCTGGTCCTGTCCACGTTGACCTTGACTGAGCCAGATATCCCCTTCCTGGACCTGCTCTTCGACACCGTTTCCGCTTTTGGCACCACCGGCGCCTCTACGGGAATCGTGCCGGAGCTCAGCGTAATTGGTAAATCAATATTCATGCTGACCATGTTCATTGGGCGCTTGGGGCCGTTGACCCTGGCCTTGGCCCTAGCCCCCAGGGAGCAAACTCTGTACCGCTACGTGCAGGAAAGGGTTACAATAGGCTAACGGAGGATTTCCATGAAGAAACAAGTCTGCGTCATTGGCATGGGGCGCTTCGGCGCAACCGTTGCCCGGGAACTTTATCAGGCCGGTCACGACGTGCTGGCCATTGATAACGAGGAGGGCAAGATTCAGGATATGCTGGGCCAAATCACCTACGCGGTGCGCGCCGACGCCACCAACGAGTCGGTGCTTCGGGAGTTGGGCGTGTCCGACTTCGACGTCGCCATCGTCGCGCTGGGGAGCGAGAACATTCAGGCCAGCATCCTGATAACCGTATTGCTGAAAAGCTTGTCTATTCCCTTCATCATCGCCCGCGCCGCCACCCAGGTGCACGGCGACGCGCTGGAGAGAATTGGTGCCGACAAAGTGGTTTATCCGGAGGCGGAAAGCGCCCGCCGATTCGCCCACATCGATTTCAACGCTGGCATCGTAGACTTCATGGAGCTGTCTCCCGGCTCTGGGATCAGCAAAGTGCATCCTCCTGAGGAGATGCTGCGCCATACCCTGGATGAAGCGGGGCTGGGCGGCCCGCAAAGCAAATATGGTGTGGTGGTTCTCGCCATCAGGAGAGGCCGTACCTACATTCTAAACCCCTCCAAAGATGAAGACATTAAGCCAGGCGACCAGCTAATCATCGCCGGTCGGAACGACCAAATAGCCAAGCTCCATTCAGACGCTAAGGAACTGCCCCCCGTGGTGGTTGGCGCCAGCGGAGCCCCACGTTGATGAGCTGGCAATTTTGAGCCTATTCAAAAAGTGGTTCGATAAGCTCACCACAGGCGGGGGCAGACTTCCTAAACGCTCATCCTGAACTTGTCGAAGGATAACCCGCTTCAATCGGTGGAGTTTTTAGATAGGCCATTCAGTCAAAGGATTACCGCACAGAGTCGCGGCTATGCTATCTTCAGACAGTTTGGTCATTGCAATTACGCAATCTCTCTTTATAATTTGCCTGGGGCAAGGCTGCCCAACTATTAATCAACCTGGTAAAAGGTCTATTTCAACATGCGTTTGAACGGCAAGCGAATTCTGGTTCCGGTAGATGATACTCCCGTCAGTGAAGCGGCATTTCGCTGGGCCTGCCAGTTGGCCCGACACAGCAAAGCCGAGCTCCATGCTATCTACGTCACCGAAGTCCCCATGGAATTCTCCCTCAGCACTGAGTTCGTTCGAGAAGACAATGTAGGGGAGCACGTATTGGCCCGCTTGGAGTCGGTAGCCGAAGAAGAGAAGTGCAAGGTACATGCTCAACTATTGCAGGCCAGGTACGCCGGTCCAGCCATCACCTTGGAAGCGGAAGACCGGCAGATGGAAATGATTGTTCTTGGTGTGCCCTATCGCCATCGCTTGGGTTCCTCTACCCTGGGGGCCACTCCAACCTATATACTGGAACACGCGCCCTGCCAAGTTATTTTGTGGCGGGAACGTATTCCGGCGCCGGCTTTGTCCCGAGGGTAAACAGGGTAATTATGGATGCAATCATCTACGGCTGCGGGCGTTTGGCCAGCATGCTGGCTCCCCAACTAGTACAGTCTGGCTATACCGTTACCGCGCTGGACTCAGACATGAGCCGGTTGGATTCGGTTGTGGAGGAACCCCAAATTAAAGGTGTTCTGATTGCCGATCCAATGATGCATGACTATTTGCAAGAGGCGCACATCAACTCAACTGAACTCTTCCTAGCCATTTCTGACGACGAACTCCAAAATGCTCTAGTGGCTCAAGTCGCAAAGCATATCTACAATGTCCCTCAGGTGGTGTGCCGTTTGGATAGCCCCCAGCTTCAGCAACTCTACTCCGGCCTCGGCCTAGAGGTGGTGGGGTTTTCAATCTTGAATTTGTTTAACGACATTCAACAAGCCATTCGCTTAGACTAACCTAGATGTATATAGTAATTGTAGGTTGCAGCTCAGTTGGCTATCACTTGACCAAGGTGCTTTTGACTGCCGGTCATGAAGTGACGGTTGTAGAGAAAAACCAAACCCGATGTCAGTTGTTATGGGATGAACTGGGTAGCGTGGTGATTGAAGGGGATGGCACCGACGAGCGAATCCTCAAGTCGGCAGGCACTGCCCGGGCCGACGTATTTGTCGGAGCCGCCGACCTGGATGAAACCAACCTGGTGGCTTGCCAAATTGCCAAGCACGTGTTCCAGGTCCCGCACACCATGTCGATCATCAAGGACACCAAGAACGAACCGTTGTTTGAAGTTCTGGGGATTGACGTGGTGGTCAACGCCACCCACCTGATGGTAACGGCTCTGGAAGAAGGGGTCCCCGGACGGCCTTTGCTGCATTTAATGAACCCAAGAGTTCCTGATCTTGAGCTAGTCAGCGTGTCGATACCCGCCGACTCGGGCGTTGTCGGCAAGAGATTAGATGAAGTGGAACTTCCTCCCCACAGTTTTATTTCGCTGGTCGTCAAAAAAGACGGAGCAAATTTGCCTTCTAATGAGCTGGTTTTGGAAAGCGAGGATGAAGTGGTGGCAGTGACCATGACCGGCGAAGAGCATACTTTGTACGAAATTCTGACCGGAGTGTAGAGATGGTCAAGCGCATCGCATTCCTTGGCCCGGTGGGTACCTACACCGAGGAGGCGGCTCTAAAGTATGATTCCCAGGCCGATTTACAACCTTTTCCAACCATAGCGGCGGTGGGGTTGGCGGTCTCCTCCGGAGTCACCGATCAGGGCGTAGTACCCATTGAAAACAGTCTAGAAGGTTCGGTGACTTTTACTCTCGACTTGTTGATCAGTCAGGCCGGGCTGTCCATTTACAATGAAGTCGTCCTGCCGATTGAGCACTACCTGATGGCGAAACCAGGCACCCGCGCCCCCAATGTTCAGGTAATCTACTCCCACCCACAGGCGCTGGGCCAATGCCGAAACTTCCTGGAAAGGTGTTTCCCGCAAGCGGAGCGAACCGCTTCATTGAGCACCATATCCGCGGTTACTGATATGCAGGAGAGCAGCGTGCCTGCCGCGTCAATCTCCCCCCGGCGGGCCGCCGAACTCTACGATGTTGAGATTATCGGGCGGGACATACAAGACAATCCCAACAACGTTACCCGTTTCGCCGTTTTGAATAAATCAGACCATGCGCCCACCGGTCGCGATAAAACGTCTCTTTGCTTCTCTTTTGAGAGGGATGCGCCGGGGTCGCTTTATGGGGCATTGGGTGAGTTCGCCAAGCGGAATATCAACTTGGCCAAGATTGAGTCCAGGCCCACAAAGGAGACCTTGGGGCAGTACATTTTCTTGATTGATTGCGAAGGCCACCGGGAAGACCGGATGGTCAAAGAGGCAATTGAAGCTCTATCCTCCACCGTTACGTTGCTGAAAGTGCTGGGGTCTTACCCCCGGTGGGATAACTGACACCTACCCTAAAACGAAGCCGACCCAACATGAGCCGACTTCGTTAGTTTTGCACGCCTTGGGGGCAGCTTTAATATTTGGCATCACCTGGCTAGCTTAGCGGTGCTGAGAGCTAGCCCTGAACCCCATTATCTGAGTGGATTTCGATAGCATCCTCGTCCGACTCACGCTTGAACCGCCCTCTCACATTCTCGACATAGTACCCCGCCCGATTTCTAATTTCGTTGGTGCGGGTACCAACTAACTCTCTGGTCTCCTTACCGGGTTTGGGGGCCAGAATCAGCCCGGCTACAGCGCCGACGACCGCCCCAGCCAACAGTCCGGTTAGAAAATTGCTAGTCTTCGCCATCTTCGTTCCTCCGTTCTCGTTTTCTGAATGTTTCCAACATCCCCAAGCCGCGATTTAACAATTCCACCACCGCGCCGATCAGACTCAAAGGCTGTGATACGAAGTTATGAATGATACTAGAGCTCTGTTCTACGTTCTGAGTAGTCCGCTTGATCGAAGGATATAGACGCAGCAACACGTAGCCGACACCCAGGAGAATTACAATGGGAACTCCAGAGGCGACGATTATTATTATGTCCCGGATCAGAGCTATAATCTCAACGGCGCTCATAGTACCACTTTATTATAGGGCCGGGGCAAGCAAAAATGCCACCTTTCTGTTGTATCACGAAACCCTGTAAATTTTCATGCCGTCCCCATCGAAAACGAGAATCGCCAATCCATTGCCAACCATTTCCTCAAATTTGTGCAACCCTTGGTCTGCGTAATAAGCCCGTTCCAAATCACCCACCACGATGTACTCTACGTCGTACAAATCCAGGAGTTGCTTGGTTCGTAACAAGTCGGTGCCGTTGTACATCTCGGTTACATCTCGCGTCCGCTGGCCAATCGTGCCCGCATAAGCGTTTCTTTGTTGAATCTGGTGCCAGGGCCAGCCAATCACCGTGGGCAAGCCGGTATAGTTGGCGATACGGGCGCTCCAGTGATACTGCTGGTTATGGGCCTCCAGCACCACCGGCGACCCGGTTACATTGTCTTGCAGCCACTGGATCCCCTCCAGGTCTTTCCTCAACGACAGCAACTGCCCCTCTTCGACATGCACCGCTGTTTTCATGTATGCCGTGCCGTCCAGGGTGAATGGCCCCCCATTAAACCGGTCGGCGAACCGATCGGCGATTCGAGCCTTGGTGCCCAGCCCGGTGTAAATCAAGCTGGAGGCGAATAGCGCCAGTAACATCACCGCCCAAATCGTCTTTCCCCAGCCCAAACGCCAGCGGAACCAGCCCTGAAAACCCAGATACCACAGCATGAAGGCCGCCGCGATACTGAACAAGACCCAGGCTTCCAGGTAGAGTTTGAACAGGGTGTTCATTCGCCCAATGTCACCGTTCAGTCGCACAAAATCCACGCCGAATCCAATGGCTAGGGCCATCCCTAACAGCAACAGCGGAACCGCTCGGTACAGTCGGTCTGGTTCGGCGGAGGCCGCCACGTCCCATAGCGCCAGACCAGTCAACGCCAGCAGCACGGTCAAGCCAGCCGCCGTCCAGAAGCCTGCCGCCAGCAGGTAAATCAGAACCGCCAATCCCAGAACCAGATAGAGTCCCTTCCAGAATCGGTCATGTCCTGGATTCCCGTCGGGCAATGCACTCCCATTTCCTGGGACTAACCCTCGGAAAACTCCGACCAGAGAGCGACGCGACTGATGAATCAAGAAAGTGCCACCGATAAACAAGAACAGCCCATGAATGGCGATGTAACGGTCGACGGGAGTCAGCCACTTGGAAGCCGCGGCTCCGGCGTCGAAGGTCTCGTAGGCTTGATGAAAGGGCAGGAAGGCCAGCACGCTGAGGGCAACGACCCCCAACGCCAATAATGTTAGCAGGGCAGCTTGCTGTAGCCAGGGCCGTTGCGTAGAAGAAACCGCCAGCGCCAGCAGAGCCAAGACCAAAACCAGATATGAAGGGTAGTCCCAGCTATTGATGACCCACAATGCCCCCAGAGCAAAGCTCAATATACCGCTGGCGGCCAGAGCCCACAACCGACTCCCACTCCTCAGGCCCACCACTAGGTTGAGACCCAGCCCAATCACCAGCAAGGTAAAGGGAATCACCATCATGTGGGCGTGCAGATCGGCAAAGAGAAAGGTGAAAAATGGAAACTCGGTGATATGGAAAGAAACATCGGCAAACCCGGCGGCTTCGTCCGGTACCCAAAATGCCAGCGGAGAAGGGTCAACATCCTCCAGCGGCGGAATCATCCGGCTGCTGCGCCAGAAATCGAAGGGCGGAAAACCACCCGCGCCACCAAACAATCGAAGCCATAGTCCGTGAGTTAATTGGATCACACCGTCCAGGTTGCCGATCACAGCAATGAACAGGCCAGACAGCAAGCCCGCGCTAACCGGACTCCAGAAGGCCCGTTCAATCCGACTCTGCTTCGCCCTCCGGTTAGCCTGGTTGCATGATCGTCTAACGCCTTCAGCCAAGTTATAAACTATGGAATATGCGCCAGTGAAGGTTAGCGCGAAGAATAATGGCACGGCCAGGTTGAAAGCAGTGGTAGGAATCATACCGGTCAGGCGAATGGGCAAGGCCAGCAGGTAATAGCCCCAATAATAGTAGTTCAGATAACCCCCAGCGTACCAGGGATCGTAGGGCGGAAAGGTGGTGGAGCGCACCACGGCGTTCAGGTAGGCCAGCTCCATCGGCTTCTCCCCACCTCGAAAGGGGTGCCACAGGTCCGGGTTGGCGGCGCGCACCAGGACAAAGGCCAGAAAAGCGATCAGGAACAGGCATTCTGCGACAACCAGCAGCCGCCAGTTCTCCAGGAAGAAAGTCTTGACTTCTCGCCAGCGGGTAGCCAACACCGCACCGGACAGCGACGCGACGACCAGTAGTCCCAGCAGAATAGCCATCCTGGAAAAGTCGAGCCACCCCAAACTCACCAGCAGCCAGGTGATGTATCCGACCACCAGCAGCCCCAGTACGCGGGCCAGGACAATGCCCCGATCCGGCAATGGGCGGAAGATAAAAACCGACAGCGGCAATGCTAGCAAATAGATCAACTCGATGGCTAGGAGCCAGGCCAGCACCGGATAGCGATTGGTCCAGCTATCCCGATCAAACAATTCCGACCAGGTACCGCCGCTACGCTGTTTCGCTAGGTCTTCTTCAGACAGCATCAAGCCTACTGCATCACTCGATTGTTGAGAAGTTCGCCCTCTAACTAGCTGTTCCAACAGGACTGATTCCGTCTGGCGTTCCACATTGCGAAACAGCAGCACCTGCGGATGGTCATAGCCCACGACGTTATCATCGGCATAGCCCAGTCTTAGCCTGATGGGAGATGATTCTGTTGGTACCGAAGGGACAGGTTCTAAAACATCGGCATGGCCGTAAGGCGAATCTTGAAACGATACACCCCATAGCTCCGGGTACGATGTGAAGCTGCGCTCCAATTGATAGCCCAAATCCCCACCAAAAAGCTGCTGGTAGTAGCCTGAACTGAATGGGAAGCGGTCCGGGTCTCTGGCAACGCTGACGTAGGGCCGGTAGCTGTAGAACACCACGTATTCCGCTTCGGACAAATGGCTGGCCAGGGCGCTCATCTTTTCAGCGGTATCCGGTTCATAGGCGGGAAACTGCCAGAGATCGTAGCGGTAGAGTTCTGGAATGAACTCATCCCAATGGTTGTCGCTGACAATCTTCGCACTCGCCGGGACATTCTGCCGAATCCATTGTGACGCCGCCACTGCCGGGTGATCCTGGGCATAGACTTTCTGGAATGCCAGCGAATAAAGGCCGGTAGCTATGACTACCAGGACCACCAGCCCTACCGCCAACTTGGGCGATCCCCGAAGCACGCTGGCCTTCATTTTATCCAACGCCAAATGGCCGGAATCAATCGCCGGCCTATACCTGACCGACGCGGCGCGGCTATAGTCCACCAGCCAGAGCAGCAGGCGCGCGCCCATCAGAATCATGAAGGGCATCAGGGGAAAGACATAGCGCAGGAAGTGGACTTCAAATGTTTCCAGGAAGATGAACTGGGGCACGACCCAGGCCAGCAGCAGCAAATCGGCATGCCGGGTCGCCCGCACTTTGAGGGCCATCACCACAGTGAACGGGATGCTGAGCCAGGCCACCACCCCCAGCGGGATTCCCAACCCCCACACTGTGGTCTGCTGTATCTGGTACAGAAAAGCCGGTGTATCGACGTACTGTATGGTGAAGGGCCACAGTCCGGCGTGACGGGCCATATTCGCCTGCGCCGTCAGGTCACCGATAAAGGCGGTGAAGTCCAACAAAGCATAGGGCGTGAGCAGGAAGAACACCGCCAGCGCGCTCAGTCCGGCCAGCCCGGCGTGAACCAGCATCCTCCGGACAATACCCAGGTTTATCCCCGACCAGCGACCGACTGCCGAGTTCAGCGCCCAATAGCCGTAGGCCAAGGCCAGGGGCAGCACCAGCGGTAGAACACTCACTTTTGGAGCAATTGCCAGTCCCACCAAAGCGCCCAGCAGCAGCGAGTCTTGCCATCGGCGGTGTTCGACCATCCGCAGCATGGCCCAGAAGCTAACCAGGATAAAAAACACCGAGAAGGTCTCCGGCCGGTAAAAGTGGCTGTTCTGGACGTGGACTACCGCCAGAGCGGTCAGGGCGGCGGCCAGCAGCCCAACATTGCGGCTGAACATCCGCTTCCCTAGTACATAGACCATGAGCACAGTGCCGAGGTCGGCCAGGGCAGAAAGAACCCGACCAGCGTAGCGCATATCCAAATCGCCGATGTCGACGAACAATTCGATGATTGAGCGCAGCAATACCAGAACGTAGATCAGGCTGCTGCCCAGGGGAAACCAGTGAGGGTTTAGCGGACTTCGCTCAGCGTCAAGGAACACGCTAAGGCTGGGGAAGCCCGGTTCGATTTCGGGATGGTCCTGGGTGCAGTTTCGAAAGCCCGGCGACTCGGTGAGCACATCGTACATGCAACCGGCCCGCATATAAATGGAGCGTTCATCCGGGTGGAAGCCGTATCCCGAGTCCCAGTTGATGCCGTGCAAGCGCAGGCCGAGGCCCACCGCCAGGATCAGCGCCAGCAAAATCAGCGCAACCGACGGGCCACGGCGGAAGTTGGCAGGCCACCAGTGAGTTAAGGATTCAGGCATACCCTATATTAGTCCGATGGATGGGAGACAGACCGCGAGGGGGGAAGTCCTTGGATCAAAGGTGGACTTCCCCCCTCGTCATGTACCTACGGCACGCAGCGGCGATTAGATTCCCTTATCGGCGATAAAGGAGCACAAATCCACGGTGCGGCAGGAGTAACCCCACTCGTTGTCGTACCAGCCCAAAATCTTGACCATCCGGCCTTGCATGACCATCGTGGACAGGGCATCGAAGACGCAACTGTGGGGATTGCCCCGAACGTCGGAACTGACGATGGGGTCTTCGGTGTATTCCAGAATTCCCTTCAGACCGCCGGCCGCCGCGTCTTTAAAGGCCTGGTTAACCTCTTCAACGGTAGCATTCCGGCTGACATCGGCCACGAAGTCAGTGCAGGAACCGGTAGATGTGGGCACACGGAAAGCCATACCGTGCAGCTTGCCGTTCAACTCCGGCAGCACCAGACCCACCGCGCGAGCCGCTCCAGTGCTAGTGGGGATGATGTTCTGGGCAGCGGCCCGGGCCCGGCGCAGGTCTGAGTGACGCTGATCCAGAATTGCCTGGTCGTTCGTGTAGGAGTGGATCGTGGACATCAGCCCCTTTTCAATCCCGAAAGCCTCGTGCAGCACTTTGACCATCGGCGCAAAGCAGTTGGTAGTGCAGGATGCGTTAGACACGATGTTATGTTGCTTGGGGTCGTAGCTGTCATCATTGACTCCCAGCACCATGGTCAGGTCTACGTTGCTGGCCGGAGCGGATATGATTACCTTGCTGGCGCCGCCCTTAATGTGTCCGGCAGCCTGAGCGCCGTCAGTAAAAATGCCGGTTGACTCTACCACTATGTCTACGCCCATTTCCGACCAGGGTATCTGTCCCGGATCGCGCTCGGAGAATACCTTGACGCTGCTCCCGTCAATTACCAGGTCTCCATTGTTGGCCTCGACTTGGCCCTGAAACACGCCAAAGTTGGTGTCATACTTAAATAAGTGAGCGTTGGTCTTGGCATCGGTCAGGTCATTGACCGCCACCACTTCCAGTTTGCCCGGGTGGCGAGCCAGGGTAGCCCGGGTTACCAGACGACCAATCCTGCCGAATCCGTTAATTCCTACTCGGGTTACCATCATTCACCTCGCAATTCATCTGTCATCGACTGGGGGATATGGGTCTTATATCTGCGAGACTGGTCAAGCCTGTTGGCATAACCAGTCCGATTTAACAATTTGGCGAAGAGTACCAGGGCATCCACAACGGGACGACTGGGGAGTGTCCTATCGCCCTTGCTCATGTTCCTCATTTTTCAGGTCTTTACCAGCCGTCATGGTCAGCAACCGCCGCATACGCCACTGTCTGGGTGAGTAGGCCTGCAGGTACAGACGCCAGAATCCGTCGGCTTCAGGATTACGGTTTGCCAGGTTTTCCGGCGAGTCAGCACGCACCAGGTCTTTAAACTTGTCCGGGGAGCGTCCTGAGGAAGCAGGCGAGGCGATCAAGGCCAGCAAGCCAAAGACAAACTGGACACTTCGCACGATCAACCACAACGACAGCCGGAAAGCGCCCAGCACCAATCGCACCGTCAGGTAACGGGATATCCTCCAGGCCAGGGTATAGTTAGAATATTTTGAGGTAATCAAACGCTTTCTTACCCGCGTACACAGCTTCGTTACCCAAGTCTGCTTCTATTCTAAGCAACCGGTTGTATTTTGCAACCCGCTCCGAACGGGCGGGCGCGCCAGTCTTGATCTGCCCCACGTTCCAGGCCACCGCCAGGTCGGCAATGGTCGTATCCTCGGTCTCGCCGGAACGGTGGCTCATCACCGCTCCCCAACCGGCGTCCCGGGTCATCTGCAACGCGCTGTAGGTCTCCGACAAGGAGCCAATCTGATTGGGTTTGAGCAGCACTGCGTTACTGGCTTTCTGATCGATTCCTTGCTGAATCCGCGTGATGTTGGTGACAAACAGATCATCGCCCACCAACTGCACCGATTCACCCAAGCGACTGCATAGTTCCGACCAGCCTGCCCAATCGTCCTCGTCCAACCCGTCTTCGATGCTGATGATCGGGTAGTCCCGACACCATTCGGCGTACAGATCGACCAGTTCCTTGGAAGTTAGGGTGGTTCCGTCTCTCTCCAAAATGTACTTGCCTTCTGACTTGCTGTAGAGTTCAGAAGCGGCAACATCCATCGCCAGAAAGACACCCTCACCGGGGCGGTATCCGGCGGTTTCCACCGCCTTGAGCACCGTCTCAATGGCGTCTTTATTCGATGGCAATGACGGCGCAAATCCGCCCTCATCGCCCACATTCAAGTTGTGCCCACCATCCCGCAGCAGTCCCTTGAGCGCTTGGTATATTTCAGCACCGGCGCGCAAGGCCTGGGAAAAGGTCTCTGCTCCCACCGGAATCACCATGAACTCCTGGATATCAGCCGAGTTGGAAGCGTGCCGCCCGCCGTTCAGGATGTTGAACATGGGCACCGGCAAGCTGACCGCCCGGCCTTGCGCCAGATAACGCCACAACTCTCCATCGGCGTCTTCGTGGGACAACGACGCGGCGCGCGCGACGGCCATCGAAACCGCCAATATCGCGTTGGCTCCCAGATTGCTTTTGTCTGGGGTGCCGTCCAACTTCAGTAGCTTGTGATCAATAGCAGCCTGGTCAAGGGGAGAGACGCCCGCTAATTCCGGGCTAATTACGTCATCAATGTTGGCGACGGCTTGCAGCACGCCATTGCCGCCAAAACGATGCGGGTCTTTGTCTCTAAGCTCCAAGGCCTCGTAGCTGCCGGTGCTGGCCCCAGAAGGGACCAGAGCATGGGCACGGATACCGTTGGACAGGCGTACCTCGGCTTCAACGGTGGGATTACCTCGTGAGTCCAGGGCCTGTCTGCCTTTGATGCTGGCTATGGTGACGTTGGCCTTCAAAGTTGCCACTAGCCGCCAACCTTCGCGCCAGTGGAGTTACTGCGCGCGTTTGCGGCGGCCAATGCTTTCTCCACGGCATCTACTGGGTCTGTTGCCTGAATCATACCGTTCTCTATCGGGTCACCGTCGCCCTTGATGGTCAGAGGCCAAGTCTTGAGAGCGATCACTGGGACACCATCAGCGAGGGCGTAGGCAATCTCAGAGAGGGTGCCGAAGGCTCCACCAATAGCGATCACCGCGTCGCCGGTGTTCACCACAATCACGTTTCGAGAGAATCCCATAGTGGTTACTATTGGAATGTCCACGTAACTGTTGGCTTCTTTTGAGGTGCGGCCAGGCAATATGCCAATGGTGGTGCCGCCCGCCGATTTAGCTCCTTTACAGACCGCCTCCATCACACCCTGGAGACCGCCGCAAGCGACCATTACACCGCGCTTGGCTAATTCACGGCCTACTGCTTCCGCCAGGGCCAACTGCTCCGGCTTGGCTTTACTGCCTCCGATTACTGAGATAATCATGTATTTAAACTACCAGTCCAAGAGCAAATTGGGACATCAGCCAATGATTCGGTGGCCGTGCTTAATATAGATGGATGTTTCTACCAGACTATGTTTCTACCAGACTAAATGAACAGGCTCGGTACTCACAATGACTAACCCCGACACCCAACTGATACCACCCGATATTCACCCGCCCGGCAATATTGACCGGCTGGCCACATCAATGAAGTCCAGCAGCGGGGCCGGGTACACTCCGAACCAGAGCACGGCGACCAGCCCCAGCACCAATACGCCGAGTATCAACACCGATGGCCGGGCCAGAGCCGCAACGTCCACTGCCGCCGGTTGATGGTCATGGCCGTCATGGCGGGTTTCGGAGGCGGCCAGGGCCGGTTGAATGTACATCTGCCGAATGACTTGCAGGTAGTAGTACAGCGAGATCAAACTGCTAAAAATTGCCACAATCGCCAGCCACAGGAACCCGGCATCGGCCACCGCGGTGAACAGGTAAAACTTGGCGGTAAACCCGGCGAATATGGGCAACCCGGCCAGGGAGAATAGTCCGATGGCAATGGACGCGGCCAAAAAAGGCTGACGGTCGGCCAGACCGGCGAAGTCAGCAATCTCTTCTTGTCCGGTCATATTGAAATAGGAGATCAGGGCGGCAAATACGACCATATTGGTCACCGAGTAAGCCACCAGATAGAATATCACGCCATTAGCGGCCAGAATTGAACCGGTGGAAAGTACAGCAACTCCCGCCAGTACAAAACCAACGTGGCCGATGCTGGAGTAGGCCAGGAGCCGCTTCATGTTGCTTTGGGCCAGGGCGACCAGGTTACCCACCACCATGGTGATCGCCGCCATCCCGGCCAGTATGATCTGCCACTGTTCCCAGCGAGCGGCGGCCGGAACCAGTCCTTCCGCTACCAGTCGGATCAACAGAGCGAAGGCGGCGGTCTTGGAGGCGATGGCCAAATAGGCGGTCACCGGCAATGGCGCACCTTCGTAGGTGTCGGGCGCCCACATGTGGAAGGGCACTGCCGACAGCTTGAACCCGAAGCCCACGATGATCAATCCCAGGCCGACCCACAAGGCTGGGCTAACATCGGTAACGCTGGTCAGGGCGGCGCTGATGTCGAGAAACCGGGTTACCCCCAACGTGCTGTAGACCATGCTGATGCCGTACAGCAGAATCGCCGAGGAGAACGCTCCAACGATGATGTACTTGATGCTGGCCTCGTTGGACTTGGCGTTGCCCAATGCGTAGGCGACCAAAACGTACAGGCTGAAGCTAAGCAACTCCAGCGAGATGTAGGCGGTCAACAACTCTCGGGACTCAGCCATCAGGTTCATGCCCAGGATGGAGAACAGCAGCAGGCCGTAGAACTCCCCCGCGTGGTTCAGGTGCTGCTTCACAAACTCAATAGAACTGAGAATGATGAAGATACCCATGACGAAGAAGACAATCTTGAAAAACAAAGAGTATGCATCAATCGCCAGCAAGCCGCCGTATAAACTCTCGGTCTCACCGGAGAGCATCAGCACCGATAAGACAATCAGGCCCATCAGGCCCAACACTGAAACATAGCCCAGCAGGTCTTTCCGGCTTTGAGGCAGGAACAGGTCAATGATAAACACCAGCAACGCCAAACCAGCCAGAGCAAACTCCGGCGTCAGCAGATGAATATTTTCCGTCAGTCCAGTCACGATTTCCTAAAAAGCCTGCAGCACTGAGTCTACGCCGATGTTGATCACCCTCAGCAACGGCGCGGGCCAGACCCCAACGAATACCAAAATCAACACAAATGCCGCCCCGACGGTTTTCTCGACCGGGCTGGCGTCGGTGATGTGTTCCCACATAGGGTCGGCCTCACCGAAGAAAGTACGAGCCAGCAACCGCAGAATGTAAACCGCCGTAATAGCCGCCCCGATCACCGCTAATATCGCCAGCGGCAGATAGGTGCGGAAAGCCCCCACAAATACCATGAACTCGGCGATGAAGCCGCTCAGCCCGGGCAGACCCAAAGACGCCAACCCGGCAATGGCAAAGAAGAAGCTGGTGACGCCCATGCGCTTCATCAAGCCGTTGAGCACAGTTATGTCGCGGATGTGCGTCCGCTCGTAGATTGCGCCGACCATGGCGAACATCAGAGCGGTCATGATTCCGTGGGAGAACATCTGAAGCACGGCTCCCGCCAAACCCACCGGATGCAGGGTGGCAATGCCCATGATGACGTAACCCATGTGACTGACACTGGAATAGCCAATGATGTACTTCAGGTCTTTCTGGGAGATTGCCGATATAGCGCCGTAAATCACGTTGACAGTGCCCAAGACAATCAGAACCGGCATCCAGGTGGCCGCGCCTTCCGGCAGCAACACCATGCCAACTCTAATAATTCCGAAGGCACCCAGCTTCATCAGCACACCGGCGTGCAGCATGCTAACTCCGGTGGGAGCCGCCACGTGACCGTCGGGGGACCAGGTATGGAAGGGCCACAGACCGGCCAAAGTTCCGAACCCAATCATAAACAGCGGGAACACCCAGTTCTGGAAGGTCTCGTCGAACATTCCAGCCTGAGCCATCTGTCCCAATTGGATGATGGAAAAAGTTGGCGCTCCCAGGCCAGACGACTTGGTATACAGGGCCAGGATACCGATCCAAATCAGCACGCTGCCACCGACCAGAAACAGCATCAATTTCATAGCGCCGTACTCTTTGGTGCGCAAGAAGGTGCCGAAGTCGGTGCTGCTGCCCCATACACCGATGAGCAGGTACATGGGCAGCACGGCCAATTCGTAGAAGAAGAACAGGAAGAACAGGTCCAGCACCGCAAACACGCCGAACACGCCGGACCCTAGAGCCAGCAGCAAAACGAAAAAGTCGCGGGTGCGGTGCTTGATGGTCTGGGATATGAGCACCGCGCCGAACAGCACAATTCCGTTGAGCAGCACCAGAGGAGCGGCGATACCATCAATGCCCAGCGACAAAGTTATGTTCAGCGGCTCGTCCAGCCACTGGAAGTCCCTGGTGAACTGGA
>MUCJ01000024.1 GCA_002816715.1 SAR202 cluster bacterium Casp-Chloro-G3
CGCTCCTCTGAACCCATCACTCGTATCTGTACAAGAGGGCCGTGACGGGGTGAATACCGACATTAACCCCATAATTAGAATTGCTGGCCATTCATCTTGGGGCTACTCAGAATTGAAGCTAGACTGTATAATATTCACTCCTGATCGGATATTGTGATATATTTAACAATCAACTATTAGGGTTCCCTGCTCAGGCGGCTGGTTCCATATCCTCTCGTGAACATAGCGGCCAATTCCTATCTTCATGTTCGATAACAGACGCCGAGTACAAATGTCAGGCTGGGGGTCTCGCCTATGAATCCAAACGACGCTCTGAAAGATTTGTCCCTGCGCGGATTGTACTCCCCGGCAACGGAGCACGATAGCTGCGGCGTGGGCATGGTAGCCAATATTAAAGGGGTCAAGTCGCATCAGATCATCGACGAGTCGCTGGAAGTGCTGGTCAACCTGGGCCATCGCGGCGCTTGCGGCTGCGATCCGGATACCGGAGATGGCGCGGGTATACTGATTCAGATGCCCCACCAATTCTTTCAGAGAGTCTGCCCTCCCCTGGGAATCAATTTGCCCGAGCTTGGCGAATATGGGGCTGGCGTAGTATTCCTACCACCCCAGCCCGAAGCTAGAATCAAATGTGAGCGGCTCATTGAACAGGTGATTCAAGACGAGGGCCTGGAACTGCTGGGCTGGCGTGAAGTCCCCCTAGACCCCACCAAAGTGGGGCGCGATTCTCGCGCCGTAATGCCCAGCATCAAGCAGGTTTTTGTCCGGCAGGAAACCAACGGCCAAGGGCAGTCCCAGCTAGAGCGCAAACTCTACGTGACCCGCAAAGTCATTGAGAACTCCCTCGCTAACTGTGGCCTCTCCGACGAAGAAGCCGATTACTTTTACATTTGCAGCCTCTCCTGCAACACCCTAGTCTACAAAGGCTTGTTGATGTCGCACCAGGTTACCGGGTTTTACCTGGACTTGGCTGAAGCTGATCTGGTCAGCGCCTTCGCTCTGGTGCACTCCCGGTTTAGCACCAATACGTTAGGCCATTGGAAGCTGGCCCACCCTTATCGGTATCTGGCCCATAACGGTGAAATCAACACCGTAAGGGGAAACGTGAACTGGATGCACGCCCGCGAGGCCCAGTTTGAGTCGAAGGGGTTTGGCGACGATATCAACAAGATCTCCCCGGTGATGACTCCGGGGGCCAGCGACACCGCCTGCTTCGATAATGCTCTAGAGCTACTCTTGATGACGGGCCGAGACTTGAGCCATTCCATGCTGATGATGATCCCCGAAGCGTGGGGTCAGCATGAAAGCATGTCCCAAGAAAAGAAGGACTTTTACGAGTACCATTCCTGCCTGATGGAGCCGTGGGATGGCCCCGCCATGATGGTAGCCGCCAACGGCCACGAAATTTGCGCCGTGCTGGACCGCAACGGCCTGAGGCCGTTCCGCTACACCCTCACCCATGATGACAAGCTGGTAATGGCATCGGAAACGGGCGTATTGGACCTGCCTCCAGCCAGCATCAAGGAGAAAGGCCGCTTGCAGCCTGGCCGCATGTTCCTGGTCAGCCTGGATGAGGGCCGCATCATCGGCGACGAGGAACTCAAACACACTCTGTCCAACCGCCAGCCCTACGGCCAGTGGTTAGAAGAAAACAAAGTTGCGCTGGAAGACCTGCCAGTCCCGGCTGAGGTCAACGGGACGAAGCATGATCTGGCCCAGCAACACCAAGCCTTCGGGTATACCGTAGAAGAATTGCGGATGATTACGACTCCAATGGCTGCCACTGGCTACGAGCCGGTGGGGTCGATGGGCAACGACGCGGCCTTGGCGGTGCTGTCCGACCAGAACCACCTGCTGTTCAATTATTTCAAGCAGCTTTTCGCCCAGGTGACCAATCCGCCCTTGGACTCCATTCGGGAAGAGTTAGTCACGTCCACCGAAGGCTTTATTGGACGCGAGCTAAACCTTTTCGAGGAAACTCCCCAGCACTGCCGCCAGTTGAGGCTGAAGTCTCCTATCATCAGCAGTCAAGAACTGGAGCAGATCCGTCAGAACAATCTGGAAGGGCTCAAAGCCATTACGCTTTCAACTCTCTTTGACGCGCAAGCCGGAACTGGCTCCGTACCAGCCCCAGTAGGCTCGATGAAGAGGGCGCTGGATCGCCTCTGTAACGAGGCGTCTCAGGCCATCGCAGACGGTTACGCCATCATCATCCTGTCTGACCGGGGAGTTGACTCCCAACACGCACCGATACCAAGCTTGCTGGCCACTGGGGCAGTCCATCATCACCTGATCCGCCAGGGTGCTCGCACCAAGGCCGGGCTGGTGGTGGAGTCTGGCGAACCCCGGGAAGTCCATCATTTCGCGCTGTTGGTCGGCTACGGTGCCGGAGCGGTCAATCCATATTTGGCTTTGGAGACCGCCAGACAGCTATCCGAGACCGGCGAGCTAAATGGAACCAACGCTGACTACGCCGAGGCCAACTTCATCAAGGCCAACGCCAAGGGCCTGGTCAAAGTCATGTCGAAAATGGGCATCTCCACGGTGCAAAGCTACCGGGGCGCTCAGATTTTTGAGGCTATTGGCGTCTGCCAGGCGGTCATCGACCAGTACTTTACCTGGACACCCTCCCGCGTGGAAGGGATTGGCCTGGATATCATTGAACAAGAAGCCCGGCAACGGCATCACAAAGCCTTTTCCGATGACCACGTTGCTGCTGAACGAGACTTGGAAATGGGCGGCTTTTACCAATGGCGTCGGGACGGCGAGCACCACCAGTGGCATCCGGATGCCATCGCCAAGCTTCAGTTTGCGGCCCAAACTAACAGTTGGAAAATTTACCAAGAATTCGCCCAGATATCCAACGATCAGAGCAAGAAGATGGCAACGCTGAGGGGCCTGCTGGACTTCAAGCAAGATCGCAGTTCCATCCCTATTGAAGAAGTTGAACCAGCTTCAGAAATAGTGAAGCGTTTTGCCACCGGAGCGGTATCGCTGGGGTCCATCAGCCGAGAAGCGCATGAGACTATGGCCATTGCCATGAACCGCATTGGCGCGCGCAGCAATACCGGCGAGGGCGGCGAGGACTACCACCGCTATACCCCCGATGCCAACGGCGACTCCCGCAGCAGCGCCATCAAGCAGGTTGCTTCGGGGCGGTTTGGCGTCACCGCTAACTACCTGGTCAACGCCACCGACCTGCAAATTAAAATGGCCCAGGGTTCCAAGCCCGGCGAAGGCGGGCAGTTGCCTGGCCACAAAGTTGACGACTACATTGGCTGGGTGCGGCGCACCACTCCAGGCGTGGAACTGATTTCGCCGCCGCCTCACCACGACATCTATTCCATTGAAGATCTGGCCCAGTTGATTCACGACCTGAAGAATGTCAACCCGGACGCCCGCATCCATGTCAAACTGGTATCGGAAGTCGGGGTCGGCACCATCGCCGCTGGCGTGTCCAAAGGGCACGGCGACGTAGTGTTGATTAGCGGCCACGACGGCGGCACCGGAGCATCTCCTGAGTCCTCAATCAAGTACGCTGGACTACCCTGGGAGTTGGGAGTAGCTGAAACGCAACAAGTACTGGTTGCCAACGGACTGCGGGGACGGATAGTAGTACAGACCGACGGGCAACTCAAGACTGGCCGAGATGTCGCAATAGCCGCCCTGCTGGGAGCCGAAGAGTTCGGCATCGCCACGGCGGCGTTGGTGGTCAGTGGTTGCATTATGTTACGTAAATGCCACCTGAACACCTGCTCCGTGGGCATCGCCACCCAAGACCCGGAACTGCGCGAGAGATTCGCCGGACAGCCAGAGCATCTGGTGAACTACTTCACCTTTGTCGCCGAGGAACTGCGGGAGATCATGGCTGAACTTGGCTTCCGCTCGGTCTGCGACATGGTCGGCCGGGTGGACTTACTGGACAGCCGTAAAGCCGACAATCACTGGAAGGCCCAGGGGATTGACCTGTCCCGGTTGCTCTGCGTGCCCCTGGGGGCCGACGACGCAGCCACGCACTGCACCGAAGAACAAGATCACGGTCTTGAAGAGGCTTTGGATCACCAGTTAATTCGATTGGCCCAGCCCGCACTAGAGCACAAACAGGCGGTGGATATTGACCTACCCATCCGCAACTCCAACCGTACCGTTGGCGCCATGCTCAGCGGGAAGATCGCCAAGAAGTACGGTGAGGATGGCCTGCCGCCAGGCACCATCAACATTCACCTGACCGGCTCGGCAGGACAGAGTTTTGGGGCGTTCCTTTCTGAAGGCATCGACATCACTCTTAACGGTGACACCAACGACTACATGGGCAAGGGAATGGGCGGCGGCAAGATCGTCATCTGTCCGCATCCCGCATCCACCTTCGTGCCGGAAGATAACATCATTATCGGCAATGTGGCCCTCTACGGAGCCACCGGCGGTCAGGCGTTCATTCGAGGCCGCGCCGGGGAAAGGTTCTGCGTCCGCAACAGCGGTGCGCGGACGGTGGTTGAGGGCGTGGGCGACCACGGTTGTGAGTACATGACCGCCGGCGTCGCGGTGATCCTGGGGTCGACGGGACGAAACTTCGCGGCGGGTATGAGCGGCGGCATTGCCTTCGTCTATGATCCGGACAACGACTTCGCCTCCCGCTTCAACGACGGTATGGCCGATCTGGAAACGGTGACCCAATCAGAAGATATTTCGATGCTGCACAATATGATCGAATACCATCTGAGTTTTACCGGCAGCGGCCCAGCCGGGGAGATTCTAGAAAACTGGGATGTTGCACTGCCCAAATTCAAAAAAATCATGCCTCGCGACTACCGACGAGTGCTGGATGAGCACAAGCTGAATCGCCAGCTAGAAATGGAAGTATCAAGAAATGAGTAACCCCTCTGGATTCATGGAGTTCAGGCGCGTCCCGCCGGGACGTAGGCCGGCTCAAGAAAGGGTGCACGACTACGAAGAGTATTACCGCAGATGGCCGGAAGCCCAAGCGAAAGATCAGGGTGCCCGGTGCATGGACTGCGCAGTACCCTTCTGTCATTGGGGGTGCCCATTAGGGAATGTAATCCCTGAGTTCAACCACCAGGTCTATCTGGGCAACTGGAAAAAGGCGTTGGAAGTGCTGGTCAGCACCAATAATTTCCCGGAGTTTACCGGCCGCATCTGTCCGGCACCTTGCGAAGCCTCCTGCGTTCTCAGCATTAACACTGATCCAGTGACCATTGAATACATTGAAAAAGAGATTTCCGACCGGGGGTTTGAAAACGGATGGATCAAACCCGAACCTCCGGCCCAGCGCACCGGCAAGAAGGTTGCTGTCGTTGGCTCCGGGCCTTCCGGCCTGGCCGCGGCCCAGCAGCTTAATCGGGCTGGGCATTTGGTAACTGTCTTGGAACGGGCTGACTTCATTGGCGGTCTGCTAATGCTGGGCATCCCAGATTTCAAATTGGAAAAGGAAGTAGTACACCGGCGAGTCCAGCTAATGGCCGACGAGGGCGTGGAGTTCCGCACCGGCGTCAACGTGGGAGTTAATTATTCGGTAGAGGAACTGCTGTCCAGCTTCGACGCAGTCTGCTTGACCGGAGGCTCCACCCAAGCCCGCGAATTGCCAGTGCCGGGCCGGGATCTCAGGGGCGTCCACCTGGCGATGGATTATCTCCCGCAACAGAACCGGCTGCTGGCCGGGGTAACTACCCCGCCAGATCAGCGTATCAGTGCCGAGGGCAAACGGGTAGTGATTCTGGGCGGCGGTGACACCGGTGCCGACTGCCTGGGTACGGCGCACCGCCAGGGTGCTGAAGTGGTCTACCAGTACGAGTTGATGCCAGAGCCGCCCACGGAACGCCCTGCCAACAACCCCTGGCCGCAGTGGCCCATGATCCTACGGACTTCCGGCGCTCATGAAGAAGGCGGCCTCCGCGATTACAACATTCTCACCAAGTCTTTTTCCGGAGCCAACGGCCAGGTTGAAAAGCTGCACGGTGTGCGGGTGGACTGGATTACCGGCGAAAATGGACGGCCACAGATGCAGGAAGTGCCGGGCAGCGAGTTTGAGGTAGATGCTGACCTGGTTTTACTGGCGATGGGGTTCGTGCATCCAGAACACGAAGGCATGCTGACCCAGTTGGGCGTGGAATTTGACGAACGAGGCAATGTTAAAGTCGACCAGAACAAAATGACCAGCGTCCCCAGGGTATTTGCCGGTGGGGACATGGTGCGGGGGCAGTCTCTGGTGGTCTGGGCCATCGCCGAAGGAAGGGACGTTGCTAGAGGGATTGACCAATTCCTGGTCGGGCGGACATCGCTGCCTAGGTCGGTAGCGACGCCCTAATCTCCTCAACCGCAGCTATCCTTGAAATACTTCTGGTGGAATGCTTCAGGTTAGTCTTCACCCCTCAACGCCGCCAGTATTTCCTGAGTATTACCGACAACCCTGGCCTTCAGTAAAACCCCTTCTAGCCTAAGGGCAATATCTTCCAGTTGAAGTTCACTATTGCTCAGGCCACCACGCAACAGGGGCAAGGATGCTTCTGCTTGGACTTCCGTCACGAACCCCAGCACCAGATGGGCCACCGCCTGTTCTTCGTTGGCCTCAATTACCGTCATGGCGGACGAGGCACAGCCAACAAACGTTACATCAGAATATAGGCTGGCCAGGCTGCGGCACTCATCAGCCAATACCGTCACCGGCCCCGAGGGAAGCTCGCCTACCAGACTCCGGAATACTGGTCCCCCCAGCAGCACCGAGGTCGGCGCAATTGCTACATCTACATCCAAGACGCCCTTGACCAATTGCTCTGCAACAGAGTGATCGGTGATTGGCCCTTGGGCAATTACACCCAGGTTGCCACCTAGTTCCGCCAACGACAACGCCGTAAAACCAAATAACTGACCCGACCACATGCGATGCCCCTGGTATATTTCCGGCTCTGCAGCAATTGACATCCCCAGGCTCCTAGCCAATTCGACCAGAGCTTCCAGATCAACACCCCCCTGGAAGATGACCACCGTGCCGTTGCCGTCGTCAGGCACTGCCAATACCATCATGTCCAGTGCATAGGTGAGCAAAGGTTGTATCATTGGGGGTAAGCCCAGTTCTCCCAAGTCTACCGCCTGCTCAAGTGCGGAAGTCTCTGCCAGTCCCTTCATATCCACCACTACCATTCTGGAGTAACTTTCCGGCAGTCTATCAATCAGTCGTAGCATCTGAATCAGCTTTTCCGGGTCTGGGTCAGCGTTGAAATCCAGACCAGACTCAACGATCAGTGGAGCAGTCGGCGTGGGTGTCGGAATGGGAGTTGGCGTTGGAGTCGGCAATTGGGTCGGGGCGGCCTGAACACATGCTATTCCAATCAATAAAGCGAGGGCTATCACCCAATATGAAACCCAACGAGCAACAAACTGGCTTCGGACCGCATTCGTCAACTGATTGCAGAGCTGCAAGCTAACCCTCACGCCTGGTTTTTGGAGAGAGCCAGATACTCTTTAACGTCCAGCACTTGAATGGTGTTGGTCGTCCCAGAGACTCCGCTCATGAACCCATGGACTATGGTTACAGTATCGGAGTCAGTCACCAGGCCGGTGGCCAGGGATTCCTTGATCAGAATAGACACCATCTTGGCGACGTCGGGTTCGGCCGAAATCACTCCCGCCGGGCAAATCCCCCAACCCAGCGCCAACTTTCGCAGCACACTGGCGTCATGAGAAAAGACAATTATGTCGCTCTCCGGTCGGTACCGAGACACCTCAACCGCCGCCCGGCCGGTGCTGGTCACCACAATCGGCTTGGATTTTAGTGCCTTGGTTAATTGCGCAACGCTGGAAGCAATTGCTTGAGTGCGGTCTCCGGCGATCATGTCTTTATAGTAAGGGAAAATTGTCTCCGACTCCCGAATAGTAATGTCGGCGACTCGCACCGCTTCAACCGGGTAGTCCCCCACCGCAATTTCATCAGACAGGAGTATCGAATCACAGCCTTCCAGCACCGAGTTGGAAATGTCCGACACTTCGGCCCGCGTTGGGGTTGGCGAGACCATCATGGAACGCAACATTTGAGTGGCAATGCAGGAAATTCTGCCCTGTTCCGCCGCTTTCCTCACTATTTCTTTCTGGACTATGGGAACGCGTTCCATGGGAATCTCAACCCCCAAGTCGCCGCGGGCCACCATGATGCCGTCCACCTCCTGCATGATGCTGTCCAGGTTTTCAACGCCTTCGGCGCGCTCCAACTTGGCCATCACCCTGGCCTTGCTGCCAATGCTGTTCAGGTGGGCTTTGGCGTAGAGCATATCCTCCACTGTCCGGACAAAGGATATGCCCACCCAGTCCAGATCCTGCTCAACGCCAAACTTCAAGGCAATCTTATCCGCGTCAGTAAGTACCGGAGTGTCAACCTTCACTCCCGGCAAGTTGAGACCTTTGTGGGAGGACAGAGTACCGCCGTTGCGCACTCGGGTTCTAACGCTGCCCGCGGTGGCTTCCAGCACCTCAAGGCAAACGACACCATCGGATATGAAAACCAGGTGTCCTGGCCTGAGGTTGCTGATAATATCAGGTTCCGGAAAAGGCAGCACATTGGGACGGTCCGAACTTTCATCTGGAACAATGAAAATCTCATCACCGTGATTCAGCAGCACCGCATCTTTCATTACTCCCAAACGGAGCTTGATGCCGCCCAAGTCCTGAAGAATGGCCACCGGACGTTGGTGTTTTTCGGAAAGCCGCCGGACCAATTGAATTACCTCGGCATGTTCTTCCAGCGTCCCGTGAGAGAAATTAAGCCGGGCGCAGTCCATGCCAGCAATAACTAATTGCTCTAGTTTTTCAGGGCTCCGGGAGGACGGGCCAATAGTGGCAATAATCTTGGTTTTCCGCATTTATGGTTACCTCATTTGAATTGAGCATTTGCAGTGATTCGCCATAGAGCCGAATTATATGCGGCCAGTCCAGCAGTCGAGTACCAGGAGAAATCCAGAGGATAATTCCCGCCCGACGTTATTCTTCACGTTAATGATAACAGAAGCGTATTAATATTAGAGGTATGCCCGCTGAGGCAATTGGCGCATTAGTTGGCGGTCGGCCCGACAAAATATACGCAAGTCCGAACATATTCAGGCTTGCGTATATCTGCCAGATTCGGCTGGTCCGGGTCGGCCAAGATTTGGCCGACCCGGTTTAGAATCCGACCAAAATCAATCCAATTTAGAATTGTTGGCCACGTAGGAATCGGCGGCCGCCTGCAAACCAGCCTTCCGGTTGATTTGCAGATCGCCCTTGATCTGGGCGGCCCACTGGTTAGAAGTCTCAATGCCCACCAGACTGCCCTGGAATTGGGGCATCACGTACCGGGCCAGCAACTCATAGCTGCGCATTATCTTATCGCGCGGCGCCCAGTCCTCAACCCGAATTAACAGACCGCCAAAGCCGTCGCTGGCTTCCAATAGCCGGTTAATACCGGCCACACAATCGTCTGGAGTGCCGACAATCCACTGATTGTTCTCGCTCATGTAGTCAACAACCTGGTCGGCTGGGACATCAGGAACCTCGTGTCCCAGGGTATTACCGAAATACTCGGTGACGACCCGGCCGGCGCCAACCCGAATGTCGTCAAAGGCTTCCTTGCGAGTTTCCGCCAGGTGAAGACCGACGGATAGCCGCCAGTTGTCACGGCTTACCGTTTTGCCATGCTCAGCCGCCGATTCTTCAGCGATGGCCCACTGGTCTTTCAGGGTGGTCTTGCGCACCAGGTCTCTGGGCACACTGAGCGATATAACCGAAGCCCCATGCTTGCCAGCCAGCAGCACACCGGCGGGAGATTGTACCGACGCCACCGCTACCGGCACGTGGGGTTGCTGAAAGGACTTCAGTTGCAGACTTGCGTCGTGCAACTCGAACCAGTCGCTTTTGTGGGTTATCGGATCATTTTCAGTGAACAGCCGCATGATGACACCCAACGACTCGTCCATCATCTCGCGTTGCCGTTTGGGATCAATGCCAAGCATGTAGGCGTCGGAGGCCAATGCCCCGGGGCCGACCCCCAGCATCACCCGGCCTCGGGTGAGGTGGTCCAGCAGCACCATTCGGTTGGCCACCATGTACGGATGGTGGTAGGGCAAACTGATCACACCGGTGCCTAGCCTGATGTGGCGGGTGCGCTCGGCGGCAGTGGCGATGAAAACCTCTGGCGAGCAAATGGTCTCCCAGCCAGCGCTGTGGTGCTCGCCGACCCAGGCTTCGTCGAACCCCAGGGTATCCAGCCATTGGAGTAACTCCAGGTCTCGATCCAGAGCCAGCGTAGGATTCTCTCCCACCCGGTGGAATGGTGCCATGAAGACCCCGAACTTCATTCTTTTGGGCGCTACCATGTGTTTCTCCTTCCGAATTCTTTCGTGAACGAATAAGGTCATTGAAGTTCGTCCAATTCTAACACGCGCCAGATGCCTATTCCAATGGGCGGGAATACTGGCCAAGAGCACTCCCATTTCAATTTTAGGTTTAGGGCCCAAATGATGAGTGCCAAGATGGCAGTTTCCGTTCACCCCAAGGCTCTTGAAGGACTCAAACAAATAGCGATCGTCCAGGGTTTGACAAGCTCACCACGAACGCATGGCAGACGGAGTAATTTCTCAGTGAAGCATATTGAAATGAGCACTCTTTCACCAGGCGGAGCCAAACTTGTCTAATTTCTCTCAAACGTAATTGAGGAACTGCAATTCTTGACACTAATTGCAGGCCGCCATACAATCTAGATGCCATCCACCCGCATTGTTGGGGGGTGAGCGACAAACCACCCACTTGAGCTTTTTCAGTGGGCCGCTGGGATCGATTGATGACCGAGACGGCCGGTACCGAAAAAAGTGTTTTTACATCTGCAGCCCTCTGCGGTGTACCCGGCTACGGCCGGGGTTACTTTCGCCGCAAGCCTCTCCACAAAATCCGCCCGCACCAGCATTTTTGCCGCTAATGGATCGGTTTAGATCGGTATGAATGATCGACACTACCGTATAGGCTTCGTCGGCATTGGTGTCTTGGGGAAAGGGTTGGCCTTGGCTCTGGCCGCACATAATTACTCAGTGGTCGCCGCCCACAGTCGGAGCATCTCTTCGGCTCAGTGGCTGGCTGACCGATTGAACGGATTGCAGGTGTATGCCACGGCCCAGGACCTGTCCGATGTTTGTGACGTAGTGTTCATCACTACTCCCGATTCAGTCATTACCAGCGTAGCGGAGTCGGTCAACTGGAGGGACGGTCAGGCGGTAGTCCATTGCAGTGGCGCGTCCTCGATTGAGATTCTGGAATGCGCCCGAGCCCAGGGGGCCCTGACTGGTGGGTTTCACCCTTTCCAGACTTTTGCTGGTCTGGATTCGCCTGAAGATATTGGCTCCAGGCTGGCTGGAGTCACCTTCGCGGTTGCCGGAGCAGACTGGTTGGGCCGGTTTCTCTGGGATTTGGGGCACCAACTGGGAGGCCAGCCGGTGACCATTCCGGACCAACACCGTCCCCTCTATCATGCATCGGCGGTATTAAGCTGCGGTTATCTGGCGGCTTTGATTCAGGTAGCGGTGGACTCCTGGGGAGCGATGGGATTTACCGATCAGGAAGCCCTTGACGCTTTGCTACCGCTGGCCACCGCCACTCTTGAGAATATTGGCCAGCATGGTATACCCGCCAGCGTCACTGGCCCGGTGGTCCGGGGAGACGTCAGCACCATATCGGCGCACCTTGAGGCGTTATCCCGCGCCGTCCCTGACGCGGTTACGGTGTACTCTGCGTTGACTTCGGCTTCGCTGAACTTGGCTGCCCAGCACGGCGTAGCGGAGCCTCAACTGGAACAGATACAGAAGCTAATAGCTGATTATCACCGGAGGTGCAGCCCATGCCCAGAGTAAATATCCGGGACATTGCCCAGATGAAAGCCAAGGGTGAGAAGATCCCGATGATTACCGCCTATGACTATACCTCTGCTCGATTGGCCGACGCGGCGGAGATACCCATTGTCCTGGTCGGCGATAGCCTGGGCATGGTGGTGCTGGGCTACGATTCGACCATTCCGGTGACCATGGACGATATGATTCACCACGTGAAAATGGTGGTTCGGGGAACACAGCAGGCCCTGGTTGTCGCTGACATGCCATTTATGACTTATCAGATAGACCATTCGCAGGCACTAACCAATGCCGCGCGATTGCTGCAAGAAGGTGGCGCGCAAACGGTGAAGTTGGAAGGGGGCGAGAGCGTCGCCGAGACGGTGCATCGCATAGTGGAATGCGGAATACCGGTGATGGGTCACCTCGGCCTGACGCCACAGTCGGTTAACGCCTTCGGCGGCTATCGAGTTCAGGGCCGCCAGCGCAAAGAGGCGGTTCAGTTGATGAAGGACGCCAAGGCTTTGGAAGACGCCGGAGCCTATGCAGTTGTTCTGGAACTGGTGCCCACACCCTTGGCCCGACTAATTTCCCAGCGATTGACTATCCCCACTATCGGCATCGGCGCTGGGCCTGGCTGCGATGGGCAGGTGCAGGTGCTCCACGACATGCTGGGCCTGTTCACTGATTTCCTGCCCAAACACGCCAAGCGGTACGCTAACCTGGGCGAGGCCATCAAGGAAGCTTTTATACGGTACGCTCACGAAGTCAGGGAAGGGGAATTCCCCACGGCTAAGGAAAGCTTTACGATGGACGAGGAAATCCTCAATGAGCTTGCCGTTCAAGTGTAACCAGGTTCAGGCAAACTCGGCAGAGCAAATTTTCTATCCCGAAAATTAAAAAGGCGCTACTTCCAAAGCAGCGCCTTTTTAATTTAGTCTGGACGTTGTCTTATTGGGTGCGCTTGTCCTCAATTTGCATAACTATAGCCTGAATTTCCGACAGTGCCGCATTGACCAATTCGGGAGCAGAGCGCTTGAAGACAATGTGCTCACTGTCCGAGAGTCCACTGAGGTCAAGCTGAAGCTGAGTGCTGATGTTTCCACTATCGTCGGTCAGTACCATCTTCTGGTTCACCATGGCCACGCGCAGTTCCGGTGAGAACATGCTGGGGCCGTAAGGCTGGGGGTATTGCTGGGCCAGAGTGATCACGCCCTGCTGCCCATCAAAAATTATCAGCCTTTCCGTCCCTTCCGGATAGAAGAGAGTGACCTCAGCGATGCTCAGGTTGCCCCGCTGAGTGTACCCTTCAATCTTGACCGTGCGGGTAATGGTATCGGGTGAATCGCCATAAAGGGCGAAGAAAAGGGTAATATCCCTGGTCGAGGTATTAACCTGGAAAGTGTACCAGCTTTCGGCGGTAACCTCGCCGGGGAGGTCAATGTCCACCAATCCTTCCGACAGCACTTCGCCAAACTTGGCGTCTGGGATAGCCCTGGGAAGGGATATCGGTTCGGTTGCCAGCAGCATCAGATCTGATCTAGGTTCTGGAGTAGCCGTTGGGATTGGGTCTGCATTTGGCGCAACCTGCGCTGGACTGGCGGCAAGATCACTTAAGCCTGTCTGATCGCCGGTAGCCGAACGGGATTCAAACCCGGCGGTGAAATAGGTGATTAGTATGCCTACTACAACTACGGTTGAGACTAACGAGATATAGAGCCAGATTTTGTTGATGCCGCCTCGTTTCTCCGGCGAACGAGAGATTTTCATTGTTACCTCAATGGCTTGGGCTTAAATTCGTAAGGGCCCAAGGGTTTAATTTCGGCTTAATTTCGGCTTAATTTGATTGAGCCTAACCAGCAAAACCCCAAGAGTTATAGATTGGGTAGCATGTCGGCTGCATGGGTTACATCTTCCCAACGCTGCTCACGGCTGGCCCGCTTTTCCTTGGTGGTGCCCATCATTTTAGTGGCTTCGGTATAGAACCACCCAACCTTGTCCATTGCCGCGCCCTGCCCCAGATTGGAAACCATGACGGTGACGCTGATGGTGTCGGAGGTTCGTCCAGGATAGGTGCCCTTACGGCGTCCCGCGCCGGGAACCCGGTCGGCAAAGGCGTTGTCCATCATCTCAACAATCTCTTCGGTGGCCTCTTCGGAGGGTCCGCTGAACAGGCCTAGCACGTTCTGCGCGTCGTACATTACCCGGCCTTCTTCAACGTATTCGCAGTCTACCGATAGCTCGGCGAGAGCCGAATGCACCACGTTTTGCGCCCGCTCAATTTGAGCCTTGGCTATGGAGAAATGCCGACTTTTGCCATTGTCTTTCCCGCCCCGGAACCGGCCCAATAGAGAGGATGAGGCTCTTTGGGGCGGCACTGCGGTGTGGGCAACCCCAATGGCCGCTGGGCCTTTGAGAATTCGGATCACGTCGTTGGCGTCCAAGACTTCGCCAATGTAACGGCGATCGGTCTCTTCACCGACACAGAGAATGTCCATGAATGAGTCGGCAATGCGCCGGTTGATCTGGGAGTAGTTAACCCCCATCGACTCGTTCTTCCGGACAAACTTCTGGTTGTCGACCAGGAACACGGCGTCCGCCTTGGAGTTGTCCAGCACCTTTTTCAGACAGGTAGCGGTATTGATCACGCTGTCTGGTTCGTCGTACTGGTTGGCGAAGGGCAGCACCAGCATGGCGTACACCGGCTTCTTGAACTCTTCTTTGAGCAGGTCGGCCACGACTCCCGCTGAACCGGAACCGGTTCCACCGGCAGTGGTGCCGATTACCATGATGGCGTCCGCGCTGTAAACATCACCGTAATCCCGGATGGTGGAGGCGATTTTCCGTGAGTTGCGGCGGGCTTGTTCGGCGCCGTCGGCGTTGACCTTGCCCGCGCCTCGGCCTCGAAACTCGTCGGTGGTCCCAATCAGAATAGTATGGTCATCGGTCTGCGGTATATGCTGCAAGCCGTACAGGTCGCCAGCGCCCAGGTTGACCGCGAAAATACCGGTGTGGATTGGGTCTTGTTCAGCTCCGGTAAAGATGCGGATGTGCCGATTCTTCCAAACCCATTCACCCATGGCGGCGAACTCGTCCGCTATGTTAGACCCGCCTTGGCCTGCTCCTACGACGACAAGTTTCATGTTTTACTCCTTGCTTTCTGTACGATAACCCATATTTCTGCGAACGATTCGATAGCGCGAACCGGCAACATTTTATGTAATGTACAGGACTGTTGAGTATCTAAATAATACCTATCTAGAATTGTACATAACTTTTGTTTCTAGCTGCCTAGAGCACTTCTGCCGAGTTTGTTGAGTTTTTCATAAAAACCATAAAACCATGTTATCAATATGTAACTGGAACCCACAGGAGGAGGAGTGGGCGCCCGTTGAGAATTGTGCCCAGCCCAGTGATATCATTAGGCTGCGGGCATCGGAATTGCTGATGAAATCTGATTTTAGCGCCTAAGGTCTCACTGAGGTCTCACTAGATTTAGAAAAGAACCGGCGGTGAAACCTTGAGAAACGCGTATGAACTTGTCATGGAAACCTGCGGCCATTCGTAGCATGATGAAACGAACGAAATGCTTGCTGGCCTCGGTTTCCGCCTGAATTCTGCGAAACGTGGTGATTCGGCAAGCGTGACCCAATTTGAGACTGGAGGAGAACCATTAGTTTGCGAAGTGATCGGGTGAATTATTCGGGTTTCAACTTTCCCGGTTTCAATGGTCTGTCGGCATTGATCACCGGTGGTTCCGGCTTCATTGGCTCCCATCTTTCGGAAGCTCTCTTGGATGCCGGATACCGGGTGACAACAATTGATAATCTATCCACTGGCCGTCAGGGAAATATCAACCATCTGATTGACCGGCCTGGCTTCCAGTTTGTCATTGACAGCATCACCAACGAGATCGTCATGGACCGACTGGTCAGCGAATGCGATGTAATTTTTCACATGGCCGCGGCGGTAGGAGTGCAGCTCATCGTCAGCGATCCGGTTCGGGTTATTGAGACCAATGTCCTGGGCACCCACGCGGTTCTAAAAGCCGCCAATCGTTACCGGCGTAAGGTGCTCATCGCCTCCACCTCAGAGATATACGGCAAGAATACCCAGGTGCCCTTCAGTGAAGAGGACGACCGGCTGCTGGGCCCAACCACCAAGTCTCGCTGGAGCTACTCCAGCTCCAAAGCGGTGGATGAGTTCCTGGGGTTGGCTTATCACCATCAGATGGAACTGCCGGTGATAATTTTCCGCCTTTTCAATACAGTGGGGCCGAAGCAATCAGGGCAATATGGCATGGTGGTTCCGCGCTTCGCTCAACAAGCCCTGGATCGCGAGCCTTTGACGGTCTACGGTGATGGGACTCAGACCCGCTGTTTCTGCGACGTGCGGGACACGATACGGGCAATCGTCGGATTGTCAGAATGTCCGGAGGCGGTGGGGCAGGTGTTTAACATTGGCGCCACCGACGAGATATCAATTTTGGACTTGGCGCGCCAGGTAATTCAGACCGTTGAGCAGGTTAATGGGCCTTCCCCAGTTCCCCAAAATGAAGCAGAGTCGGTAAGATTTGTTCCTTACCATGAAGCCTATGAGACCGACTTCGAGGACATGCTGCGGCGGGTTCCGGACATCACCAAGATTCGCCAGTTCATCGGGTGGGAGCCGCGTTTATCCTTGGACCAGACTCTGCGGGATATTGTCACCGAACTCATGGAGGCCGCTGCACCTAAAGACTAGTACACCTTCGCGCAGTTCTTTCGGTAGTTTTAATATGCTCATCGCTGCTAATTTCGGTGAGCTAAACTACCGAGATATTTAGCC
>MUCJ01000025.1 GCA_002816715.1 SAR202 cluster bacterium Casp-Chloro-G3
AGCCCTCGGGCGGTACAATTTCAAACCGCCATCGCAGCCTTGATCTCACCGCCCTTGCGGTACATTATTGCTCCGCCGTTTACACTACACGCCGCTCCCAACGGCGGCAACTTTGGTGGATCAAGCTTACCCGCCGGAATGGATATCATCCATTATTTCCCGGTCAACTACCGGGATACTGGAGCCGATCCCAGCGCAAACAATTTCCAGCCGGAACGCTGGCTAGACCCGGCAAAGAACTCCCAGTTGGCCTATCCCAACCTTTTCCTCAGCGGGCCTCGTGAGTGTCCCGGGAAAAGCCTGATATTATTTGTGTGCAAAGCCGCTCTCGCAGTTATGTTAACCAAACACCAATTGACGATTGAGAGTCCCACTCTCGCCGCCGACCCTTTGCCCTTTTCATATCCAGCCGGCGACGTTCACATTTCTACCTGACATACTTCTCAGTGGATAGCAGGGTTATCACTGTTTGACCACACCAGTCTGGACTCAGTTGACGGTCATTGCCGACATTCCTATACTCAGTTATTAGCAGCCGAGCATTTAGACTGTTCTTGACCCACACTGCTCGGCCAGGTCACAACCATCCCCAACCTGTCCAAGAACTCCAAAGGAGGTATCGCTATGCCCCTAGACCCGCAAATTCAAACAGTTATGGAACAGGTCGCCGCGCTGGGCTTCCCGCCGTCCCATACCGTCTCGCCCGAACAAGCCAGAGCCAACGGCAGGGCCAGACCTAGAGCCAAAGGCCCAGACGTTGCCGGAGTCTTAGACCGTACAATTCCCGGCCCTGACTCAGCGCTGCCGGTGCGTATTTATACCCCGGAGGGTGTAGGACCGTTCCCAGCCCTGGTCTGGTTCCACGGCGGCGGGTGGGTGGTCGGCGACCTGGATTCCGCCGACGCCACCGCCCGCAACCTGACCGTCACCTCCAACTGCGTCGTAGTCTCGGTGGACTACCGCCTGGCACCGGAAGCCAAGTTTCCCGGCCCGGCTGAAGACTGTTATGCCGCCACCGAGTGGGTGACGCAAAACGCCGCGAGCATCAACGTAGACCCAGCCAAATTGGCCGTGGGCGGCGACAGCGCCGGAGGAAATCTGGCGGCAGCAGTTTGTCTAATGTCCCGAGACCGCAGCGGGCCGGTGTTGAGGTTTCAGTTGCTGGTCTATCCGGTGACCGAACGCAACTTTGCGACTGAGTCCTACACCAGCAACGCCGAAGGGTATCAGCTCAGCCGCGACGGTATGATCTGGTACTGGGATCACTATTTGCAAAGCGACGCCGATGCGTCCAACCCCTATGCCGCTCCTTTGCTGGCTCAGGACTTGAGCGGATTGCCGCCAGCGATAGTGATTACCGCCGAATTTGACCCCCTGAGGGACGAAGGCGAGGCTTACGCCCGCCGTCTAGAAGCCGCCGGAGTGCCCACTACTTACACCCGTTATGACGGCATGATTCACGGCTTCTTTGGCATGGCGGCGGCAGTGGATAAAGGGCAGCAAGCAGTTGAACAGGCAGCGTCAATGCTGAAGGCGACTTTCAGCAGTCCGGTGCATCGATAACGGTATACCTGCCGATGCGAAAGCATTAGTTTGGTCGAATATACGCCCTTCGACAGGCTCACCGTGAACGGGCAGTTCTGTTCACGGTGGGCTTGTCGACCCACAACCGATTTTTCGGATAGGCCCCAGGTAAAACTTTAGTCAGAATTTACGGTCTCGCCTTCAGTCTCCCCACTGGCATCTCCAGGCGCGGGCTGTTCCCTTTGGCGCTTAACCCAATTCTGCAACCAGCGCCGAAACTCGTCCAGGGCCGGCGGCGAAACGTAGAACACCTCAATGTCTGAGGGGAACTGCACCTGATGTCGCTCCCCTATCAAAATCAGACCCGTCTCGTTGAGCTGAAGGGTGGCGTCGATCCGACTGCCGATATGCTCGTATCTAGCATGGTCGCACTCAGTAAACCATTCTTGGAGTCGGTTGGCTACTTTTTGACTGGCCAGCGGCTGCACCATAAACCGCTGCAAATCCACCATCTCCATGAATGTTTCCTGGTCTTCGGTGGGTTCCAAAACGGCTCCAGCTTGGCACTTCGCCTGAACCAACTCGTGGCTGTGCTTATCCGCCAACTCCAGGTAACTGAGACCCTCGGCCCCACCCTGAACCAGACTTTCGCAATAAACGTGGCTCAACGCTCCCAGACTCGCTTCCAAAGCCCCGGTCTGAATACGAACTTCGCCCCAGTATTTGGCAACAATCGCTGAGCCTTCCTCATCATTGGCCTGGGGCCCATACAGCAACGGCACCAGCAACAGCTTCCGCTTCCCCTGGTACTGATCGGCGGATGGCCTTTCAACCCGTCCCAATTCCTGGGTCATCTTTAACCTCCATTAGCGGCCTGAATTGACGCTATAGCCACCTGGGTGAAACTAAATAGCGGTGCCTCAAGGGCAATGACAGTATATCCAGATGAGAGTTGGCTGGAAAGTCACATTAACAAGCGCATACGCCGCCAGCCCACCGGTTGACAGAAAATTGGCCCTGTGATAAATTAATTAGCGTCGATACTTGGTATCAGTTAGTGAGATTTGCCATGCGCAAACGTGAGAACCCGCTGGTTGCCCAGTTTATGGACGTGCTGGAAGAGCAGGGCTACCGCGACACTTTACCCAGACGAGCAGTGCTCCAAGCCATTGCTCAGAAAGAGAAGCACTTCACCGCCGAGGCGTTGCGGGAGCAACTCCCCGGAGTGGGACGAGCTACCATTTATCGCTCGCTGAAATTACTGGTGGATGCCGGAGTGCTGTGTCGGGTGTTGCTAGAGGATGGCAACCTCAGGTATCAGTTGAGCCGCCAAGGCCACCATCATCATCTGCTTTGCGTCGATTGTGGAGTGTCGGCAGACCTGATCGGCTGCGACATTGAGAGTCGGCTTAAGAACGTCGCGGCTAGCCATGATTTTCAAGTGAGCGGTCATTGGTTGGAGGTCTACGGACGGTGCCGCCAATGCGCCGAGGCCCAGGCTATGATGGCCTAGTCTCTTTTTTGAACAATATTGATACTAAGTCTCATTCAATAACCAAAACGATATCATGCAGAAACATTTCAGGAGGTTAACCTTTCTTGTCCCACCCAACATTCAAATCTCTGATCGCTCTGACCCTAGCTTTAGTGCTGGCAGGTTGCGTCCCCAGCGCGCCGGAAACCCTGTCGCTGAAAGTGGTCGCCACCAACACCGTGCTGGCCGACCTGGCCCGCAACGTGGGCGGTGAACTGGTGTCAGTAACCTCCCTGGTGCCTGCCGGGGCTGATATCCATACTTTTCAGACCACGCCCAGCAACAGCATAACCATTGGAGCGGCAGACCTGATCATATCCAACGACGGTGGTCTCGACGATTTTATGACTCCTGTGCTGACCAGCGCCCAACGGCCGGGAAGCGTCCATATAGTTGCGTCGACAGGTCTGGTGGCCACCGAGATTGTAGAGCTGGAATCCACCAAAGAAGATGCAGTGGTCGCCGAAGAGGCGGAGCGCAGTAACGGGGATGAACGCCCGGCCGGAGAGCCCGACCCCCACTTCTGGTTGAATCCAACGCTGGCCATTCACTATGTGGAGCGCATTCTTGAGGGACTCACCGAGGCCGACCCAAACAACGCCCAACAATATACGGACAACGCTCAGGCATACATCGAACAGTTACGCCAGCTTGACCTGGAAATTGCCAATACCTTGAACCAGGTACCGCTGGAACGCCGCCACCTGGTCACTTTCCACGACGCCTACGGATATTTTGCCCGCCATTACGAATGGAAAATATCCGCCTTTGTCCCCGGTGACGCCAGCGACGTTACTCCGGGGGACATCGTAACCGTCATGGAACAGATAAAACTGGACGGCATCCCAGCAGTGTTTGCCGAGCCTCAGCTAAATTCTGATGTGCTGCGGCAAGCTGCCCAGGACGCCGGAGTTGAAGTGGGGATCATCCGTTCTCTGGTAGATGACCAAACTCGTACTTACATTGAAATGATGCGGGCCAACGCCAAGTCGTTGGTGGAAAAACTGGGGTAGCTCCTGAGGCTATAACCGATAAGCATGATAGATTTCTTAGTCGAGCCTCTGGAATTTGGCTTTATGCAGCGGGCTTTGTTGGCCGCTGGTTTAGCCGCAATTGTCTGCGCGGTGGTAGGCACTTTCGTGGTCCTGAAAGGCATGGCCTTTATGGGCGACGCGGTCGCCCATTCTTCTTTGACCGGCATGGCGGTGTCGTTCCTGTTTGGCGGCAACGTATTCTGGGGCGCGCTGGGGTGGGCCGTACCCGCATCCATCCTCATAACATTGATCAGCCGAAGGGCAAGCCTGCGACTGGACACCGCCATCGGCATCATCTTCGCTGGCGGTTTCGCGCTGGGGATAATCCTGATTAGCCGAGCCACCAACTACACCGCCGACCTCTTTGGCTTCCTCTTTGGAAACGTGCTGGGCGCATCGTGGAGCGAGGTTGCTCTAATCGGCATAATCGCCGGACTGGTGATTCTAGTGCTGGTGGTCTTCTACAAGGAGCTGCTGTTCACCTCTTACGACGCCACCATGGCGGCGGCGTCCGGCATTCCGGTGCGTCTGATTTACTACCTATTACCGGTATTGATAGCGGTTACAACGGTCGCATCCCTGAAAGCGGTGGGCATCGTGCTGGTGCTGGCGCTGCTGGTAACTCCCGCCGCCGCTGGCAATCTGCTGGCCCGACGATTACCGGCGATTATGGCCACCAGTGTAGCCGTGGCCCTGCTATCAACGGTTGCCGGACTTTATTTGTCCTTCTATCTTGACTTACCCACCGGCCCCAGCATTGTAATGGTCGCCACCGGCCTATTCGCGCTGGCCCTGGCGTTCTCTCCTGAAAAAGGGTTAATTCGACGCTGGAGCAAGCTGACCCCAGCCCCCAGCATTGAAAACGGAAACTGAGCGCACCGAATCCGCCACTGTTACTCTGGCCCATTTCCCTCCCCATTTCCCTCCCCAATACTATCCCAAATTTATCCTTCAAAGTTTCTTCAAACTTAACCGCTATATTAACCATAGCGATATCGCCCAAGACCCACGCAAAAATTACCGAAGAGGAGAATCAAATGTCGAGAAAACGCTGGTTTATCGTTCCGGTGGTAGCCGGGTTACTGGCCCTTACTATCACTGGAGGAGCCATTTTCGCCCAGGGTAATTCCGGAGGCCCCGGCGGGACGGGACGCCAGGGAATTATAACCAGGGTATCCGAGATTCTGGGATTGGAAGAGTCCACCGTACAGGATGCCTTCAGACAGGCCCACCAGGAGCAGCAGGAGGCCGGTCTGCAAAATAGGCTGGACCAACTGGTAGCCAACGAGAAGCTAACCCAGGAAGAGGCCGACGCCATCACAGAATGGTACCAGGACAAGCCAGTCGTTGACCTTCCTCTGCGGGGATTTATGCACAACAGTGAAGAAGCCGTGCAGCAACTCTTGAACCGAATGGTAACCAACGAACGGCTCACCCAAGCCGAAGCCGACGCGGTGATGGAATGGTATCAGGACAAGCCGCCAGCCCTTTCTGAGCTATCTTCTGTCCACAAACGCTTCGACCGTGGTTCCCAGGGCCGCTTCAACGGAGAATCCCAGGGTCGAGGGTTCCGTCACGGCCCCAAACGGGGCGATAATGAGTCGGCCACCGATACCAGGTTCTTTGACGGAGCTGCTCGTGGCTTCAGCCCACAGATTAATGCCCAGAACGTATCGTACTAAGCCGATGCGCTAAACCAACGCGCTAGAATAACGCACCAAAAACATGCGGGGCGGGAATCCTCCGCCTCGCATGTGGCCGCAAATCCCTGTTAGCATAAGAATGGCCAGTCGAACGCAGGAACCACAGGAAACAGATGCCAGCCAAGGTCTTAGTAGTTGAAGATGACCCCCACGCCATTGAGTTGGTTCGGCTTTACCTGAGCCGTGACGGCCATGACGTGATTACCGCCAGTGACGGACTGGAAGGACTGCGCCTGGCCCGCGAAACTCATCCCGACCTGCTGGTACTGGACCTGATGCTGCCCGGCATGGACGGACTGGAAATCTGCCGCATCATTCGAGAGGAAACCGACATTCCGGTGATTATGCTCACCGCTCGCGTGGAAGAAGAAGACCGTCTATCTGGTCTGGACCTGGGCGCCGATGACTATGTGACCAAACCCTTCAGTCCTCGCGAGTTGGCGGCTAGAGTCAGAGCGGTATTGCGTCGCACCTCGCGTGATTCTCTGGAAAACGGCCCCGCCGAGTTGACCTACCAGGGCGTGACCGTAAATTTAAGAGGGCGTTCCGTGAGTGTCGGCGGTACGCCAGTCCAGCTAACTCCCACTGAGTTCCGGTTGTTGGCTACTCTGATCAAGGAACCGGGGCGGGCTTTTACCCGCGAGCTGCTGATTGACCGGGCGTTTGGCTACGACTTTGAAGGATTCGACCGCACGGTAGACGCGCACATTTCCAGTCTGCGTCGTAAGATTGAGACAATGCCGCCTAAATCCCGATACATTCACACAGTCTACGGACTGGGTTACCGATTTGGCAATTCGTAGCTGGTTTTCCAGCCTCCAGTTCCGGCTGATTGTGGCCTTCACTCTGGTCTTGATACTGGCCTTCGGCAGCGTGAATCTGTTCGTCGGTTATGCCGCCCAAAAAGAGGCTGAGCGCTTTGAAACCCGCCTGGGTGCGGCGCGCTCCGCCCGGGTGAATCAGATGGTGTCGCAGTATTACTCCAGAGAAAGGGGCTGGGCCGACCTACAGCCCACCCTGGAGCAGGCCGGACGGCTGTCTGGGCGTCGCATTATAGTTGCCGACGCCCAGGGCGTTGTGGTGGGAGATTCCCAACTGGGCCATGCCCGACCCTGGCGGCCCAACGACCCAGGCGGAATTTTCGTCCCGATCCACTTCGACGGAACGCAGGTGGGCGCATTGCTGGTGGCCAACACTAACAATCGGGAAATTATCGGAGACCCAGCGGTGAGCCGCCTGGCCGCCGCCGTTAATTTGAGATTGTTCTGGACCGGACTATTCGCGGTAATAGCGGGCATAATTTTAATCGCCTTGATGTCCCGACGCATTCTGGCACCGGTGCAGTCCCTGACCTCAGCAGCACGACAGTTGGGTCAGGGCGACCTGGCCCAGCGTGTTGCCGATTCCGCTCCCGGAGAGATCGGCCAATTAGCCCGGACTTTCAACGCAATGGCCAAGAATTTAGAAAGGGCGGAGGTCCAGCGGCGCAGTCTGGTAGCCGATGTCGCCCACGAATTGAGAACACCCTTGTCCAATGTGCAGGGCTACTTGGAAGCAGTCAAAGACGGCGTTCTGCCGCCCGATGAGCAGACCGTCGATACCATCTACCAGCAGGTGCGCCACGTAGTAAAATTGGTGGACGACCTCCGTTTGCTGGCTCTGGCCGAGGCAGGAGTGATGCGCCTCGACCGCCAACATGCTTCCATTGCAGAATTACTGAGCCAAACCGCCGAGGCATTTCGTCCTGCCTCCGAAGCTAAGGGCGTGTCCCTTGAAGTGCAATCGCCGGGGCGACTACCCTTGATCTCAATGGACCGTACCAGAGTGGCTCAAGTGCTCTCCAATCTGTTGGATAACGCCATATTCCACACCCCGCCCAGCGGCGTAGTCACCGTTAGCGCCCAGCAAGTCAACAACTCAGTCAGGGTCAGCGTGGTTGATACCGGCCCGGGCATCTCACCAACCGACCTGGAGTTATTGTTTGAGCGTTTTTACCGCACCGACCCTTCCCGTGCCCGCTCAACCGGCGGAACCGGATTGGGCCTGACCATCGCCAAACAGTTGGTAGAGGCCCACGGAGGCGTCATTGGGGTTGAGAGCAAACTGGATGAAGGCAGCCATTTTTTCTTTGACCTGCCACTGGTCAATCAGGTGAACAATCAGGATCGCCCAGTTTAGGTAAGGGGTAAAAGATATGAGGAAAATGTTGAGCTGGCTCATTGTATCGTTCAAGGCGCTCCGGCCCTGGCAGACGGCCACCGTAGCTATCGTGATTCTGGGGTCGGCATGGGCCACCTATGGCATAATTTCCAACACTACCTCGGCCAACCAGGTAGACCTGACCGCCAACCAGCGGATCATCCCGGTCCAGTACGGCGACCTGATGAATCAGGTATCTACCAACGGAAGCTTGATCTTCCCGGAGAGAGAGACTCTTACCTTTGGCTCCGCTGGAACAGTGTCCCGCGTCTTGGTCAAAGAAGGACAGCAGGTAACCCAAGGACAGCCGTTGGCCGAGCTAGACCACGCCAGCGTCATTTACCTGGAAGAATCGGCGGCACAGGCCAAAGTTGATTTGCAGGCGGCCCAAGACTCCTTGGCCCAATTAGAATCCGAGCTGGCTCTGGACTTTGCCACTGCTGAGCAGGAAGTGGCCAGCGCCCAATTGGAACTAAACGCGGCGATCAACGTTCTGGCCGCCGCCAGTAACCCCGACACTCAGGTAGAGATCAAGACCCAAGAAGAGGCGGTCGCCAGTGCAAGATTGAGTTTGCAGAACGCTAATAGAGCGCTGATTTCCCTCAACCCGTCGCACGCTCAAGAACTGGCCGACGCGATCAAGGCCAAAACATCGGCGCAGACCGCGCTAAAAGAGGCGCAGGACAAGCTGAACAATTTTGACGTAGATTACGACTCCCAGCTAGCAGCGGCATTGCAGGCCAAAGCGGCCGCCGAGGTGGCCTTGGACCAAGCACAAGATGCTCTTGATAGCTTCGAGAAGGCCAACGAAAGTTGGCTGGGCACAGTCCTGAGTGATAAAGCGATGGCCGAGGCCAACCTGGAAAAAACCCAGGCGGAGCTTGCTAGATTCATTAAGTCTGAAGCGGAATCCGGAGGCTACAGTTCCCTCATCCTCCAATGGGAGCGGTTCGTGGCGACCCGTCAAGAAAACCTGAACGGCCTCCAAGCCCGCACCGCGGAACCGGAGCGGCTCATGGCTGACCTTGAACTGGCTGAGGGACAACTTTTGCAGGCCAAAAACAGCCTGGCTGACCTGCGATCAGGCTCAGACTCGCTACAGTTCCAAGACCTGGAATCGGCGGCGGATGTGGCTCAAGCCAACCTGACAATAGCCGAGAAAGACCTGGCGGATATTGCCGTTGGGGTAGACCCCCTGAAAGCCGCGGTAACCCAGACCCAGGCATCCCTGGCGCAAGTAACCCTGACCAGAGCCGAAAAAGAACTGGCCGACCTATTAGAATCGCAAACCCTTGATGTCACCCTCAAGGAAAAAGAAGTGGTGGTGGCCGAGCACACTTTAGCCAGCTCTAAGAAATCTCTGGAGTTGAAGTCCTTGGGCGCCGATCACCCGGAAATAGCGCTCAGGCAGGCGGCGGCGGCGGCAAAGCAAGACCTAGAAAATGCGCTGAAACTCCTGGATGACACATCCCTTGAATCCCCGATCACCGGCATGGTTACCCTGGTCGCCATCGAGGAGGGCGACGACGTTGACGCCAACACCACCGTCGTAGAGATCGTCGACACCAGCGTTATTGAAATCGACGGCATTGTCGACGAGGTAGATGTTCTGTCGGTCACCGCAGGCACGCCCACCGAAGTCACCTTCGACGCCCTGCGCGGCCAGGTCTTCGCGGGAACTGTATCGGAGATTTCCTCCGCCGCGGGCAATCAGTCGGGCGTGGTCACCTACCCAATCAAGGTTCAGGTGGTGGTGCCCGCGGGCCTGCAGCTCAGGGAGGGCCTCACCGCCGTCGCCAAGATCGTCCTCAACTCGGAGAAGAACGTTCTGCTGGTGCCCCAACAATCTCTGTATGGGACATTCGATCAGCCGACCGTTAGACTGATGACCGCCTCCGGCGTCGAAGACCGAGCCGTTGAACTGGGCAACAGCGATGATTTCTACGTGGTGGTGCAGTCAGGACTGAAAGAAGGAGACCAGGTGGTTATGGAGTCCGCAGAATTCAGCACCGCCGGATCTGGCTTTGGTCAACTCCGCACCATCACCGGGGGCCGGGGCGGTCGGCGTTAGCTGGACGCACCATAAGGCCGCCACATCCGCCACATATTGATGAAGAGTTAAAGCATGATTGAACTGCAAAACCTGACCAAGATTTACCGCATGGGAAACATTGAGGTTCCAGCGCTACGGGGAGTAACACTGTCCATCGACACCAGCGAAATGGTTGCCATCATGGGCGCCTCCGGTTCTGGCAAGTCCACCATGATGAACATTTTGGGCTGTCTAGACGTGCCAACCTCCGGCCAGTACCTGCTGGACGGCGAAGATGTGGTCAGGTTAACCGATGACCGGCTGGCCGAGATTCGCAATCGCAAGATTGGCTTCGTCTTTCAGACTTACAACCTGCTGCCTCGCCTCACCGCCCTGGCCAACGTCGAGATGCCCCTGCTTTACGGCAACGGTCATAACCGTCGGCGACGGGCCATGGATGCCCTGGAAAAAGTAGGTCTGGCCGACCGCATGAACCACCGGCCCACTGAGCTTTCCGGCGGACAGCAGCAGCGGGTAGGCATTGCCCGAGCGTTGGTCAAAGACCCGAGTTTGATGCTGGCCGACGAGCCCACCGGCAACCTGGACAGCCAGTCCAGCCAAGACATTGTGGCCATCTTGGAGGGGTTGAACCAGCAAGAAGGACTGACGGTGGTCATCATCACCCACGAACCCGACATAGCCGCTGCCACCCGACGGATTATCTCCATGCGGGATGGGCAGATCATCGAAGACCGGCCTGTTGGTGAAGCCGACCATAATCTGGAGGCTGCTTCGCTGGAAAGGGCGGAAAGGGCTTCAAATGGCAGGCCGACAGTATGAACCCGCTGACCACTTTCCGCATTGCCCTGTCATCGCTGGGCACCAACAAGCTGCGCGCCGCGCTGACCCTGCTGGGCATCGTCATCGGCGTATCCGCGGTGATAACGTTGATGGCCATCGGCCGAGGGGTGCAGCAGTCGATCACCGACAGTCTACAGACCTTAGGCACCAATCTGCTGTTCGTCCGGCCTGGGGAGTCCAGCCAGGGTGGCGTGTCTGGAGGTCAGGGCAGCACCGCCACTCTGACGCTGGACGACGCCAACGCCTTGGTCGGGTCGGTTTTTGCGCCTTCCGTGAGCGGCGTTGCCCCGGAGTTGCGGACTTCGGGCCAGGTGGTGTTCGGACGAAATAACACCTCCACCCAAATAATTGGAGTAACTCCAGACTACGAGACCGTGCGAAACTACCCCATCAGCACTGGCCAATTCATCACGCCGGGACAGGTGGAGAACAACTCTCAGGTCGCCGTATTGGGGGCCACCGTCGCCGAGACCTTATACGGTTTCCGCAGTCCAGTCGGCCAGCCTATTCGCATCAATGGCAAGCAGTTTGAGGTGATAGGGGTGCTGGAAAGCAAGGGCGGCAGTGCCTTCGGATCGCTGGATGATCAGGTACTGGTGCCGATAACCACGGTTTACTACCGGCTCAGTTCTCAACGCACCGCTCAGGGCGGAGTGAGCGTCGGCACGATAAATGTTCAGGTGTCCCAGGTAGAAGATATGGACCGGGCGGTGCAGGAAATCGCGACGGTGCTCCGTCTGCGCCACCGCATAACCGGGGAGGACGATTTCTCGGTCACCAGCCAGCAGGACATTCTGGATACCCTGGAGCAGACTACCAACACCTTCGTGATTTTCCTGGGGGCCATCGCCAGCATATCCCTACTGGTTGGTGGCATCGGCATCATGAACATCATGCTGGTATCGGTCACCGAGCGCACCAGGGAAATTGGCATCCGCAAAGCGATGGGAGCCAAACGCCGCGACATTCTGCTCCAGTTCATGTCCGAGGCTACGTTGTTGAGCCTGGGCGGCGGGGCGGTAGGCGTGCTCATTGGCTGGACGCTGTCGCAGTTGCTAAACGGACTGCCTTTGCTGGGCAGCCAGCCAATCCAAACCGCCGCCAGACCGGATGTCGCTATACTGGCCCTGGTGGTATCGGCGGCCATCGGTCTGTTCTTCGGCATTTACCCGGCCATGCGAGCCGCATCGTTGCACCCCATTGACGCCTTGAGGCATGAGTAGATGAAAGAGCACGTGAACAAGCCATTCTTGGTATTGCTGATTATAGCGGTGATTATTGGAGTAAGCGTCGGTGGAGTCTTCGCTGGGGGAGTGGCCTTCGGCAAGGCATCCGACGTTGAGCCCGCAACCGCCCTGGCTCTGGGCGGGCCACGCCCCAACTCGACGGATGGCGCTGGTCAGGGTGGGCAAGGTCAATTCAGCCGGGGCCCAGGGCGGCCAACT
Source organism: SAR202 cluster bacterium Casp-Chloro-G3 (assembly GCA_002816715.1). Taxonomy (GTDB): domain Bacteria; phylum Chloroflexota; class Dehalococcoidia; order Lucifugimonadales; family UBA3495; genus Casp-Chloro-G3. The sequence goes on from MUCJ01000025.1 coordinate 12,333, forward strand.
TCACAGGGTGTGCCGCAACGGCAGCCGGGCCAGTTCGACCCTCCGCCAGCCATTGTGCCACCGACGGCGGAACCCGGTTCTGGTGACGCTACGGTTCGGTCCTTCGCGGGCAGGGGTGGGCTCTCCGGCACCATCGAAAACATTGAAGGCAACGTGGTGACTATCGCCACTACTGAAGGCCCGGTAGCGGCGACCATCAACGAGACAACGTCAATTATCCAAATCGCAGCAGCCAGCGTTGACGACTTGCAACCAGGGATGCAAGTGACGGTGATGGGGCCAGCGGGCGAGGACGGCAGCGTCGCGGCCGCCGATGTGGTCATTACCCCAGAAGGACTGGACATTCCCTTTGGTGGAGGCCAGCGAGATGGCCGGGGTTCCCGACGGGCTGAGGACGCGCCCTGACCAGGCTCTTTTAACTGTCCGATATGGCCCAGGTTGAATGGGGCAAAACCCTGGCGAGACGCTGGCCCTCAAGTAATTCTCACTAAAATAGCCTTAACCCCTAGTGAATGGTAAAATCCCTTGAATCTATTCAGCTAGAGTAAAATCCAGTTTTCAGATCAAGGTGAGGCCATGAAGTACGATGTCATCATTGTCGGTGCCGGGTCGGCAGGTTGTGTGCTGGCGGCCCGACTATCAGAAGACCCCAGCCGTTCGGTGCTGCTTTTGGAGGCAGGCCCCGACTATCCTGACCCAGATCGAATGCCCGACGAGATCAAGTATGACCTCAATCAGGCGGCATCAGCGGCCAATGCTCCCCACAACTGGTCCTTTGTCGGTTCGGCGACTCCCCAGCAGGAAAAACCCGCCGCGGTAGCTAGAGGGCGGGTGGTCGGAGGCACCAGTTCGATCAACCACCAGATCTTCCTGCGGGGCGTGCCCGAAGATTATGACAACTGGGCGGCCCAGGGCAACGACGAGTGGTCATACCTTAAAGTCTTGCCCTATTTCAGAAAGCTAGAGACCGACACCGACATCAAGGACGATTTTCACGGCTCCGAGGGGCCAATCCCAGTGCGCCGCCACCCCAGAGAGTCGTGGCTGCCCCTGCATGCCGCCTTCTACCAGGCTTGCGTCGACGCCGGTTTTCCAGAAGACCCAGACTGCAACCACCCAGAATCGGGCGGGGTGGGCGCAATACCGCTAAATAATCCCGGCGGCGTCCGCATGAGCACCGCTCTCACTTACCTGAACTCCTGCCGCCATCGCCTCAACCTGACCATCAAAGGCGACGTGCTGGCTAGGCGTATTCTGTTCAATGGCACGCGTGCCACCGGCGTGGCGGTCGAGAGCAGCGGTCAGTCTTATGTTGTCGAAGGTGCAGAAATAATCCTGAGCGCCGGGGCGATCCAGTCTCCCCAACTGCTGATGCTTTCGGGGGTCGGCCCCGCCGATCACCTCCGCAGTTTGGGCATCCCGGTGGTGCATGACCTGCCCGGCGTTGGCCAGCATCTGAAAAACCACCCCTCGGCGTCGATACGGTTTCGCCCGCATCCCAGTCTGACACTGGCCGCTGATTCGCCCCGTAACATGGTGGTGCTCCGTTTCGCGCCGGCTGGCTCACCAACCCGCAACGATGTACAGGTGCAACCCACGACATCGACACCCATTGGACAGAAAGAGATCGACGTTCGCATCGGGTGTCGTCTTGAGTCGCCGGACAGCGCCGGAACCCTGAGTCTGGAATCCACCGACCCGGACGTTCAGCCCAAGCTGGACTACCAGTTCCTGTCAGAACCTTGGGATCGGCAACGTCTGCGCGAAGCGGTACGCACCACAGTGAAACTGTTCGATCATCCGGCATTTGAGGGCATCACCGGCGAACGTATCTCGCCCACCGACGATACCCTGGCCTCGGACGAAAAGATGGATTTGTGGATGCAGCAAACGGCGAGCATCGCCGGTCACACCGCCTGCACCTGCCGGATGGGGCCGTCCAGCGATACAACCGCCGTGGTTGACCAGTACTGCCGGGTGCACGGCCTGGAGGGACTGCGAGTGGTTGACGCTTCAGTGATGCCTGAGGTTATCCGCGCCAACACCAACGCCACCGCCATCATGATTGGGGAGCGGGCCGCTGACTTGATAATCAAGGGGTTTTAAGACGCCCTAACTCCCAGCCAAATTTGTCCCCTTCGGTTATAATACCCGCAGCTTTGAATTAGAGGGGTTTTAGATTGGAATACCGTAAGTTGGGAAATCTGCAAGTGTCGGCCATCGGCATGGGCACTCTGCGCACCTTCGATGTTACGTCCGATGATGATATTGCCCGCAGCCAGGAGATCATAGAGAACTGCCTGGCCAACGATGTAAACTTCATCGACACCGCCGCCTGGTACGGCGAGTCGGAGAAAGTGGTGGGCATCGCCACTGCGGGAATCCGCGACCAGTTGCATCTCGCGACGAAAGTAAGATGCGAAGGCAAGGCCGAAGGTGAAGCCCAGATCGCCCGCTCCTTTCAACTGCTGAACACAGATTACATCGAGCTGTTTCAAGTCCACAACATGATCGACTGGCAGACTCATCTCCCCACGCTGCAAAACCTGAAAGATGAAGGCAAGATCGGCATGCTGGGCGTCACCGCGATGGTGCACGAGGCTTACCCGACCATCGCCGAGTTGATGCGGTCGGGGCGGGTGGACACGGTGCAGATTCCCTACAACGTCATGGAGCGCGGCTGTGAGGAAGAATTACTGCCGCTGGCCGAAGAGCATGGCATCGGCATCCTGGTGATGGAGCCGCTGCAGAAGGGCCGCTACGTCAAAGACCTGAAAAGGCAACCCGACTTGACCCCGCTCAGAGAGTTTGGCATTGAGACTTGGGCGCAGGCGCTATTGGCCTGGGTGTTGGGCGATTCCAGAGTCAGTGTCACCATCCCCGCCACGTCTCGACCGGAGCGGGTCATGGAAAATGCCGCGGCTGGCTCGGTTGGTCAACTTCCCCAAGAGATGCGCGACTACATTCGTCACGAGACGGAACGCTGCCTGTAAACAGTGTTCAGACTCTAATCGCTAATACGGAGAATTGAGGATGGCAACCTTCACCAACATCGGCCAGTCCACACCCAGGCTGGAGGGAACTGAGAAGGTCACCGGCTCGACACGGTATACCGCCGACCTGACGCTGCCGCGGACGCTGTGGGGACGCTGCCTGCGCAGTCCTTGGCCTCACGCCCGCATCGTCCACATTGACGCATCGCGGGCAATGCAGGTACCGGGCGTACACGCCGTTTTGACTGGCGCCGACGTGAAAGGTGTCCGCTATGGCCGTCGTTTACATGACGTGCCGGTTTTGGCTGAAGACCGGGTCAGGTTTGTCGGCGAGCGAGTCGCGGCGGTCGCCGCCGAAGACCGGGACGCCGCCGAAGAAGCGTTACTGCTGATCGATGTGGAGTATGAAGAGCTTCCGGCGGTGTATGAACCCCAGGACGCTCTGGCTGACAACGCTCCAATTTTGCACCCCGAGGTCAACGGATACTACGGCCTGCCCACACTCCAGGAGACTCTTTCCAACGCCTTTGTTCGGGATGTCTGGCGCAAAGGAAATGTGGATGAAGGATTCGCCCAAGCCGACCTCATCATTGAGGGCACCTACACCGTCCCCCGACAGCACCAGGCCTACCTGGAGACCCACACCAGTTTGGTTTGGATCGATGACCAAGGACGGACCCAGATCTGGGCTTCCAGTAAAGTCCCTTACCAGATAAAGGAGCAGCTTTCGATAGCTCTGGGCCTGCCCAAGGAGCGAATCCGTGTCAACCCGGTACCCATTGGCGGCGACTACGGCGGCAAAGGCTCGGCGATGGACATACCCGTCGCCTACTTCCTGGCGGTCCAAACTGGGCGACCAGTCCGGATGGTGATGAACTACATTGAGGAGTTCACCGCGGGCAATCCCCGCCATGCCGCCACGGTGCACCTCAAGACCGGCGTCATGCGCGACGGCACGCTGGTGGCCCAGCAATCGCAGACCCTTTTCAACAGCGGCGCTTATGGTGGCTTCAAGCCGGCGCCCGGTGTCAATCTGGGGGGAGCCGCCAAGGCTGGCGGGCCGTACCGAATTCCTCACGTAGAACTGGCCGGAACTCAGGTCTACACCAACACCATCCCCGGCGGATTCATGCGCGCGCCCGGCGAGCCGCAGGTGGCCTTCGCCAGCGAGTCTCACATGGACTGCATCGCCCAACAACTGGGCATGAACCCCTTGGAGTTCCGCAGAAAGAATTTGCTGGAAGATGGCGATGAAGACCCCACTGGCATCAAATACCAGGGTATCCGTGCCAGGGAAACCCTGGA
>MUCJ01000026.1 GCA_002816715.1 SAR202 cluster bacterium Casp-Chloro-G3
AGACCGCCGACCGCCCGGTGGATGACCGTACCGTGGCCTGGCTGTTGCAGCGGGGGGTGGAAGACGGCGGGCAGTGGGATATGTTCGTCAATCTGGTTCGCAAGCATGGGGTGGTGCCCAAAACTGCCATGCCCGAAACTGAAAGCTCCAGCAATTCGGCGCGCATGAACTCAATGCTGAACTACCAGTACCGCCAGGGGGCCAAGCAGATTAGAGATTCCTACGCCGCCGAGTCTGGCCTGGACCAGATGCGGGCCTCCAAGCAGAAGACTCTCAATGCCATCTTCCAGATTTTGTCCATTCATCTGGGTACGCCGCCGGCCCAGTTCCACTGGCAGTGGCGGGATCGAGATAGCCATTTTCAGCGCGATGGCGAGATGACTCCGTTGGAATTCGCCGAGAAGTATATTACCACACCAATGGAGGACTATGTTTGTGTAGTCCACGACCCCCGGGAGACCAGCCCGGCGGGACGCACCTTTACCATCCAGTATCTGGGCAACGTGCTGGACGGCCCGCCGATCAAATACCTTAACGTGGATATTGATCTGATCAAGCAGATGGCTCAGCACATGCTGGAGGACGGAAAGCCGGTCTGGATGGGCTGCGATACCGGCAAGCAGATGCACCGAGACTTGGGGTTGTGGGACGCTGAGTTGTTCGATTACCCGGGCGTGTACAACGCTGATTTCTCACTAGACAAGGCGGCTCGGTTGGAATACCACCAGACCCGCATGACCCATGCCATGCTCTTCACCGGGGTAGATGTGGTCGATGGCAAACCCCGACGCTGGCGGGTGGAGAATAGCTGGGATGAAAAGGTTGGCGACAAGGGATTTTTTCTGATGAATGATTCCTGGTTTGCCGAGTATATGTTTGAGATCGCCGTCCCCAAGAACTACCTCCCGGCGGACCTGCAAAAGGCCTGGGAGTTGGAACCGATAGTGCTGCCGCCCTGGGACCCAATGGGTTCATTGGCTGCGTAAAGGATTTAAACCTCCCCAAGCACGTCCTTTGACAGGATCACCACTAGCGGACTGTACGTGTATCCTGCTCATCCTGAGCCTGTCGAATGGCGTATCCAGGCCGGATTGGGTCAAATAACCCTTGGTCATAAAAATGACACAATAATTCACTAATCGGCACCTATGCGGCACCTGGAAAGGCTTTTCCGAAAGTGATGGTTTGGTTAGACTGTGTTGGGGCAGTATATGCCCTCACCTCTCGTTCCCCGCCTTGGTCTTCCCCAACCTAGGCGGGTTTTCTTTTTTACACCATTGACCTCTGACAAGGGTTCTTGTTACGGTTCACTACGGCTTCTTGACGATCTTAAAACATGGTTCGACAGGCTACCACGAGCGGTAGTGCGCCTCCGGTCCGCTCATCTTGAGCCTGTCGAAGGATAAGTTCCTTCAAGCAGCAGAGTTTTGAGATTGATTCTCAAGAAATCCCAACCAAGGTCTGTTAACGTGAAACTTCATCTGGTGGATGGCACCTACGAGCTTTTTCGTGCCTACTATGGCGTTCCTTCTATAAAGTCGCCAGACGGCCGGGAAGTGGGCGCGATAAGAGGCTTGATTCAGACTCTGCTGATGTTGCTGCGCCAAGACGATGTGACCCATGTCGGTTGCGCCTTTGATAGTGTGGTTGAGTCGTTTCGAAACCAGATGTTCGAGGGCTACAAGACCGGAGCAGGTATGCCGGCAGATATCCTGAGTCAGTTTGAATTGGCCGAGCGAGCCGCTGTTGCTCTGGGGTTGGTGGTCTGGCCGATGACCGAGTTTGAAGCCGACGACGTTATTGCCACCGCCGCCGCCCGATGGCAAAACGACCCGCCAGTCGAGCAGGTGGTGATTTGCTCGGTGGACAAAGACCTGTGCCAGATGGTACGGGATGCCAAAGTGGTCGAATTGGACCGCCGCCGGGGGTTGCTTCTGGACGAAGACGGCGTTCGGGAGAAATTTGGCGTCTCGCCCCAGTCTATCCCCGACTATCTGGCGCTGGTGGGCGACGACGCCGATGGCATACCCGGCATACCCAAATGGGGATCCAAGACCTCCGCCCACGTACTGGCGCATTACCGGCACATAGAGAACATCCCTGATGACTCGGCGGAGTGGTCGGTGCCCGTCAGAGGCGCCAAGGGCGTGGCGGATAGCTTGGCTCAACGGCGGGCTGAGGCTGCCCTCTACAAAAAGCTGGCAACGTTGCGCTTGGACGTACCCATTAGTGAAACCCTGGCCGACCTGGAATGGCCGGGGGTGCGACGTGCTGATTACGGCGCCCTCTGCGGCGAGCTAGGCTTGGCAAGTTTGAAAACGCTGCCCCACCGTTGGGCTGAAGAATGACCGCGTGATGCGGCAGCCCAATGCGTTTAAACGTCGGGGAATCTTATCACCGACCGCAGAGTCTCGCCCCGTATCATCGCCTCGAAAGCGTCCTCCGTCTCTTCCAGCTTGATGACCCGCGAAACCACCCGGTCCAGGTCCAGTTGTCCCTGCAGGTAATACTCGGCCAGCAGCGGAAAGTCGCGTGATGGCAGGCAGTCGCCGTACCAGCTAACCTTTAGCGCGCCGCCCAGCCCAAAAAACTGGAGCATGGGCAGTTCCATCTTCATGTTTGGATCGGGAACGCCGATCAGCGTACAAGTGCCGGCCAGGTCTCTCGACCACAATGCCTGCAACAGGGTCTGGGGAGTGCCCACCGCCTCAAAAGAATAGTCCACGCCGTGGCCGTTGGTCAGTTGCTTGATGGCCTCCACCGGGTCGCCTTTGGTGGCGTCAACCACGTCGGTGGCGCCGAATTGCTTGGCCCACTCCAGCTTGTTGGCTGCAATGTCCACCCCGATGATCTTGGTGGCCCGCGCTAGCTTGGCCCCCATGATCACGCTATTGCCGATGCCGCCGCAGCCAAACACCGCGACGCTGCTCCCTCGACGGACTCCAGCGGTATACAGGGCCGCGCCCACGCCGGTGGTCACGCCGCAGCCCAACAGCGATGCCTGTTCCGGCGGGCAGGCAGTGGGGACTTTAACCGCCTGCTTGGCGGACACGACGGTATGGGTGCAAAAAGTACCGATCCCCAGGGCGGGACTGAGTCGAGCGTTGTCCTTCTTGGCGGTCATTCGTGGTTGGGCGTTGAGGCTGGCCGAGCATAGATTCGCTTGTCCTAGGGCGCAGAACCGGCAATGGCCGCAGGGAGCGCGCCAGGCCAACACCACATAGTCGCCGACCTGGGGTTCGGTGACGCCCTCGCCCACCGCTTCTATGACTCCTGCCCCCTCGTGGCCCAGCAGGTAGGGGAAATCGTTGCCAATGGCTCCCAGTTTGTAGTGTAGGTCAGTGTGGCAAACACCGCTGGCCTGGATGCGTACCAAAACCTCACCGGCACCCGGCTCTTCAATGATAATCTCTTCCAACGCGGTTGGCTGCCCGGCTGCCCTGGATATAACTCCCAGTCCTGTAATCGACACGGCTATAGCTCCATAGAAAATTTGGAATGCGCCCATCCTATCATACTAACCCTAATCCGCCGACAATACGCCGACCCCGAATACGACCGACGATTATACGGCCCCTTGCTGCTCTAGCTGGGCCAGCTCTTCGGCGGTCAGACCACCCAGGCTGCACAGAATCTCGGCATTATTCTCGCCCAGCAAAGGGGGAGTGTCGGCGGCAGAATTCTCGCAACCAGTGAGATGAATGGGGGTCTGCAGCGACCGGAAGCGACCGCCCAATGTATCATCGGTTTCCACGAACATTTGACGCGCTTCCAGGTGGGGGCACTGGTCAAGATCGGAGATGGTCTGCGCGACGCCCATGGAAAAGCCAATCTTGGTCAGTTGTTCTGCTACTTCCCATTTTGGCAGGTGTTGCGACCAGGCTTCAATGGCCGGTATGACGTTACTGAAGTAGAAATCGCCATCCGGGTCTTTGCCCAGGTAGCGGGGGTCTTCGGCCAGGTCTTCCCGACCCAGTAACTGCCACATCGCCCGCAATCGCTCCGACGACCGCACTCCGGCCATCAGCACGTAGCCGTCCTTGGCCTTGAAGGGCATTCCGGCGGTGACCAGCCGGGCGCGAGAGCGAGTGGGATTCTGGCCGGTGGCCTGGTACACGTTCACGCTGCTGACCATGTGGGACACCATGCAGTCATACATCGACATGTCCACCCATTGCCCCTGTCCGGTCTGATCTCTGGTACGTAATGCCAGCACTATGCTCAGGGCCGTCCAGACCCCAGGGATGGAGTCGCCCATATTGTCTCCCACCGCTTGCGGCCCACCCTCCGGGTCACCGGTAACTTCCATCCAACCGGCCATACCTTGAATGCTCAGGTTGTTAGCAGGCCAATCCGAGTAGGGGCCGCGCCGGCCGGGGCTGTCACCGTAGCCGGTAATGCTGGCGTATACCAGCCCCGGATTTATTTCCTTGAGTTGCTCGTAGCCCAGGCCAAGGCGTTGGAAGGCCCCCGGCCCCCAGTTATCCAATAGAACATCCGACTCACGAACCAGGTTCTCAAAAGCTTGCTTACAAAGGGGGGTTCTCAAGTCCAGCGTGACACTCTTCTTGTTGCGGTTGATGCCCAGGTAGCGAGAGCTAATTTCCTGACCGTTTTCACCCTGGATAAATGGCCCTCTCCCTCGGGACAAGTCACCGGTGCGCGGGCGCTCGATCTTGATAACCTCCGCTCCCATGTCGGCTAGTATCAATGAACAGAAAGGGCCGGCGACGATGTGGGTGGCGTCTAAAACTCGGATTCCTTTCAAGGGTAGGGGAAGCTTGTCGTTATTGGTGGTCATGTCCTTACCTCGACGCTACAGAGCAGGTTATTCTGCGAGAATATACCATAGCACCGCCAACCCCACCAATCCAGCCTGAAGCCCTATAATCGATAGGCAACCAGCCGTTAGCGGGGTGCGTCAAATATGGCGGTAACCCTACGCTAAAAGGGTGGCCCACCAGCCTCCGCATTTTAGCATCGGCCCTTCTCGCGTGGATTGTGTTTTGAACCAGCTTGGGTGTGTTGACAGCCCAATTGGTGAGGATTAGTATGGCAGAAGACTGATTATGTTCTTTGAACCAATGTTGTCCAAAAGCCCATAGTGGGTTAGATACTTTACCTATTAGCTTGGTCTTGGGAGGTGTAACCGGTTGAAAACCTGGTGCCCCTGCTCTTGGCGTATATAAACCACCCTTGGCAAAATTTGGACTGAAAATTACTGCGAGGAGGACTGGAATGGCAGATAAAGATTTCGCGTTAATGGCTCACCTGATGCGACGAGCTGGGTTCGGAGCGCCTTATGACGAACTGGAGGCTCGCACGGCCAAAGGTTATGAGGCGACGGTAGAGGAGTTACTCCATCCCGAAACGCAGCCAGAATTGGAACGGGACATCATGATGCGGTACAAGACCGAGTGGGTGTCCCAGGCGGGCTTGGAAGGTCAACAGGAAGAGTGGACCTACCGGATGATCAACACCAAGCGGCCGTTGGAAGAGAAGATGGCCCTGTTTTGGCATGGTGTACTGTGCACCGGCCACGCCAAGTGTGAATACCCCAAGCAGCAGCAAATGGAATTCGACATGTTCCGCTTCCAGGGCTTGGGTAGCTTCCGCGAGTTGCTGCAGGGGCTGGCCAGGGATCCGGCCATGGTGTTCTATCTGGACAACTGCATGAGCCACAAAGGCGCCATCAACGAAAACTGGGGACGAGAACTCCTGGAGCTTTTCTCCCTGGGCGTTGGCATGGACGGCAAAGAAAACTACTCGGAAGATGACGTTAAAGCGGCGGCGCGGGCCTTTACTGGCTGGACTGTCACCAGCGCCATCCCCCGGTACCCTTACGGCAGATATGAGACCAGGTTTATCTTCGACCCCAATGACCACGATAATGATGAGAAGACCTTTCAGGGCGAGACCGGCAATTTCAATGGCCAGGACATCATCGACATCATAGTCAAGCAGCCCGGGGCCGCCCGATTTGTGGCGCGGCACCTGTACAACTTCTTCGTGGCCGACGAGCCTCAAGTGCCTGCCTGGAAGGACACTCCTCCCCAAGATCCTGAGGCCATAAAGATGTTGGAGGATGAGTATTTCCGGTCCGACTACAATATCGGATCAATGCTCCGGGTTCTGTTCAACTCCGACTTCTTCAAAAACTCACGGTTCACCAAGGTGAAGAGTCCCGCCGAAACAGTGGTCGGCACGATGCGGCTGGTCGGTGACTTCACCACACCCAAGCCGGGAATGAACGCCCTCACCCTGACCATTCGCTACATGGGACAGGACCTCCTGAATCCTCCTACCGTAGAGGGTTGGCACACCGGTAAGGAGTGGATCGACAGCGGTACCCTGGTGGAAAGGATCAACTTCACCGCGGACCAGGTGGGCAACACCTCGCTCCCAGGCGTTCAGGCAATTATTAACCGCCTGCGCGCCCAGGGTTCCACCCTGTCGGCGGAAGCCCTCGTAGAGGGTTGCTTGGATAACTTGGGTGCCTACGATATCACCGACGAGACTCGTTCTCAGTTGGTTGAGTTGGCTAAGAGTGAAGGCGAAATAAAAACCTCAGGCCCAGAATTTGATCAGAGAGTGGCTCAAATGCTTCAGTCGATGGTGGCCACCACGGAGTATATCTTCGCCTAGATTGTCCCGCATCGTCTGGCCAGTAACTCGCTGGCCAGAGGTGATGGCGAGGGGCGGCAAGCCAACCGCCGATTGTTTACCTGAGAATCAGAGAAGGAGTTAGTTATGACGGTGACTAAGAAAGACCCGGTACTGGCTGTACTGCAGTTGTCCGGCGGCAACGATGCCATGAATACGATAGTACCCTACACGGACGGAAATTACGTCGACAACCGCCCCTTTGTGCGGATTCCCTCCGAGAGTGTTCTGCCGATTAACGACAAGATCGGTTTCAACCCGGCGATGGGGCCTCTGAAGAAGCTCTACGACGAAGGCAAAGTGGCTATAATTCAAGGTGTTGGTTATCCCCAACCCAGCCGCTCCCACTTCCGTTCAATGGACATCTGGCACACCTGCGAACCGGACAAGGTGGGAGATGAAGGCTGGCTGGGCCGCGCCGTTCGCGACTTGGACCCTAACAAGGAAAACGTGCTGACCGCAGTTAACTTCGGTCGCGGCCTTCCCCGCGCGCTGGCGGCTCCCGGCGTTCCAGTGGCGTCGGTGGGTAATTTGGAGACCTACGGCGTCCTTACCGGCATTGACGACGAGGATCAGCGGCTCAAAGCGTTAGACGTCTTCTCCCGGGTCTATTCACCAATGATTGGAAGGGGCGGGGTAGCGGACTATCTAGCCCAGACCGGTCTGGATGCCCTGAAGGGAGCAGATATTCTCAGTACCGCAGCGGAGAGTTACTCTTCCACCGTGGAGTACGGCGGCGACACGGTGGGTCAATATTTGCGGAACATGGTTCAGACTCATCTGGCCGGATTTGGGACCAGGCTGCTTTACACGACAGCTCCGTACAACAGCTTTGATACTCACGCCGGTGAGATGGCCAACCATAGCAGACTCTGGACTGAGACTTCCCGGGCCATTGCTGACTTCTACGATGACTTGAAGGAGCACGATGCCAGCGACAACGTAGTGCTGCTGGTGTTCACCGAGTTTGGCCGCCGGGTTCACGACAACGGTTCCGGTACTGACCACGGCTCTGGCGGCATCGCCTTCGTAGTGGGCGATGCGGTGAAAGGCGGCCTGTACGGCGAGTATCCTTCATTGGATCAGGATAAATTGCTGGAAGGCGACCTCCACTTCAATAACGACTTCCGTGGCCTCTATTCCACCCTGCTGGAGCAGTGGATGGGCCTGGATGCCAAGCCGATAGTGAATGGTAGCTTTGAGCAGATGGCCTTTCTTGGCTAGTTGCCCATCAATCCCAACTTAGAAAACTGATATGCCCCCACTCCTCTCCAATGAAGAAGAGTGGGGGCCAAACCAACTGGAAGCCTACACTTTGTGAGGTGATAATGACAACCCAGATTTCACACGTAAATTTGCAATATAGCCATACCATTGGCCGGGGGGAACAGTTTGGCCCCGGGTTTACCTATCCCATATTTGTAGCCCGTGGTGAGGATGACCTCATGTATGTGCTGTGCCGTGGTACGGAGTACCGCCCTGAAGGCACTCGCATTACGGTCTGCACGGTTGCTGAAGACTTTGTATCCATATTCGCGCGCGGTGTCACCCAGCAAGGGCCTCATGAATACAACATGGCGGACGGCGCTCTGGTCTGGCCCACTGGCCTGGCTATCGACAGCCAGGGTAACATCTACGCCTGCGACGAATGGCTGAATCGAATTTCCATCTACAACAAGGATGGAGAGTTTGTCGGAAAATGGCAGGAAAATCCTGGCAGCGGTGACGGTCAGCTGGACCGCCCGGCTGGTATGGTTTTCGACCAACAGGACAACCTGTATATTGTGGACGGCGGGAACCACCGCGTTCAGAAATTCACCAAGGATGGAAAGTTCTTGGCCCAATGGGGTAGCCTTGGGGACGGAGACGGCCAATTCAACATGCCCTGGGGAATAGCCATCGACAAGCAGGAAGACATTTACATCGCGGACTGGCGGAACGACCGCATCCAGAAGTTCGACTCAGACGGCAATTTCCTGATGAAGTTCGGCACGACTGGATCTGGCGAAGGCCAGCTTAACCGGCCGACTGGAGTCGCTGTTGATAAGGAAGGCATCATTTACGTGGCCGACTGGATGAATGACCGGCTACAGGTCTTTGATCGGGATGGTAGCTTCCTCCTACTCAAGACCGGTGACGCCACCGTTTCTAAATGGGGGATGGACAAGCTAAATGCCAACCCTGAAATGTGGGAAGAGCGCAAGCGGGCCCACGGATTGGAGCGGGAAAAGGATTTTTGGGCTCCCAGCGGCGTGACCGTTGATGATCAGGGCCGGGTATTCGTGGTCGAATCGACTCGAAATCGCGTCCAGGTCTACCAGAAGCAAGGCGCGACCTTCCTCGGTATCCGCCTGTAAGCCGTTAACCGCTGGATAGCCGTTAGCCTGGCATTTACGCCTTCCGGGGCTGGGTGCTCGGCTCCGGTTTCGCTAGTAGGTTAGCACTGAGGCTTTCAAAAGAATGACCAAGCAGCAGGGCTCCATACCAATGGGGCCCTGTATCGGTTAGGCGAACAGAATGGTCCTGATCCGTCAGGCGTGCGGATTCAGCGCCCACGCTGGCTCGCCATGTTCAGGAAATTTCCTCATACGATTCACTGTTTGGCACCCCACACGAACGGGTGGACTATTCTTGGCGGGGGCAACTAGGCGTCAGAGGGCATCCGCTACAAGTCCGTCGAACGGTAGTAAGTTATCCCCGGTTGGGTAGTTCGATCAGCGCCGAAGGTACGATATTTATGACGATTAGGGTCGCACATTTACCCTATGTAAGCTCCGAGCCTTTCTACTTTGATATGGAGCGTCGGGGGATCGAGTTGCTCCCGATGACCCCCAGCATGATATCCACAGCGGCCGTTGCCGGAGAAATTGACGCTGGTCCAATTCCGCTGTCCGACTGCGAGCGCTTGGCTGACAAATTCCGCACCCTTTCGGGATTCTGTATCGCCACGATAACCCAAGCTGGCAGTGTCTTCCTGCACTCGACCAAACCCATCAACGATCTGGCGGGGTCTCGTATCGGCGTAACCAGCGAGGCTTCGACCGCCCTCAAGCTGCTACAGATATTGCTTTCCCTCAAATACCATGTCGAGCCGGCAGCCTACGTTTCGCTAGAGGAACCCAGCGATGCTCTGCTCCATGTGGGGAACCTGGGCCTGCGCAATCGTCGCGGCGTGCGAGGATTTCCTAACCATTACGACCTGGGGGAGGAATGGCACCAGTGGACCGGATTACCCCTGGTATTGGCCAGGTGGATGGTCCGGAAAGACCTGGACAGCGCTGATGCGGCCCTGCTGGAGGACGCAATCTACACCAGCCTCCAGGATTGGTCGGACGGGTTGTTTCACCTTTCCGACCCCCGCGACAGCGTGCGAATGCACCCTCAGGACATCTTGCTCTACGCTCAGGGCCTTCGGTACTTCATTGGAGTGCCGGAACAGAAGGCCATCGATCTGTTCCAAGAGTACCAGCAACAGCTTGAGCCCTAGGTAGTCGTTACATCCGAAGGAGCGGGGCCGTAGCGGGCGGCCTGCAATTGTTCGGTCGTGGCAGGCGGCTCCTTGGCCAGTTCATCGACCAATGATGGCGGCGGGAGCACGTCTTTCAATGCGGGTATCACCACTTCGCCCATTAGGCGCACCGACTTCATGATCTTTTCGTGCTCAATGCCGCCGAACATCATCCAGTTGCTGACGTGAGTCACCCCTAGCGCCGCGGCCTGCTTGAACTTCTCGATCACCGTTTCCGGACTGCCGAAGAAAAGACGCTCCATGAATCCGTCGTCGTCCAGTTCTCCCTCGTAAGGGCCAACCTGAACCCTCCCGTTTTCCACAGCCAACCGGCTCAGGGCGCGACCGGCCCGGTTTTGCCAGCGGGCGTGGTCTAGTTGAGTTCGGGCTTCTTCATCGGTGTCGGCCACGTGAGTGATGGCCTGCATGCCCAACTCGATATTGTTGGTCGGTTTGCCCAGGGCCATCTTGAAATGCACCAGCGCGCCCAGGTGGGCGCGCATGCCCGCCGCGCCCAGCAGCCCAGTGGTGAGCGGCATCATGTCTCGTTCCGCCGCCAGCTTCATCGACTCAATGCTGGTGCCAGCCACCCAGAAGGGCGGGTGCGGTTTTTGTAGCGGCTTGGGCCAAACCGTGACCGCATGGGGCACTTTGATGTACTGGCCGTCGTAGGTGAACGACTCGTCTTGAGTCCAGGCTTTGACCAGCACATCGACAATTTCGTGGGTGCGTTGTCGCGACTCCTCCAGGGGAATTCCGAATCGGGCCATTTCATGGGGCTGGTAGCCGCGCCCAATTCCGCAGATGAACCGGCCGTCGGTCAGGTTGTCCAGCACCGCGACTTCCTCGGCCAGTCGCAGCGGGTCCCAGATGGGCAGTACCAAAATGCCGGTGGCGATCTTGATTCGTTTGGTGCGCTCGCCGATGGCCAATGCCTGCAACAGGGGCGCCGGGGAGTTCCCGTAGTTGGAAAAGTGGTGTTCGGCGATCAGGCAGTAGTCGAAGCCCATTTCTTCCGAGTACTGGAGTTGCTCAATGCCCTCTTCAAAGAGGGTTTTCCAGTTTCTGACGGTGGGGTTCGGCCATTCGTAGAAAAGACCAAATTTCATAAGTTGCGATTCTCTCCTGTAGACTTAGGCAATGACCGGGCCGGGTCATCCGCGCCCATAGGGGAGTTTATAAGGGGCGAGATGAGCCGTCAAATTTCACCTGGCCTGACCAATGCATTGCAGTGGGATTCGCTCTTGCGGTCAACTCTTGATCGTGCGTCGGGTGACGCTTAAACCAGCGGCCTCCACGGTTTCGCGCGTTACGGTGCTGGGCAGCCGGTACCCTCGGAAAAGCAAGAATCCGAGAAAGGCGACGACTCCAGCCACTGGCCCCACCAATCGAATCCCCAGCGGGTCATCGGCTGTTTCACCTATCAAGAGCACTACAGAAAGCAGCAAGGCCGAGAAAGATGAGCCTACTTTTTCGAACAGGTTTTGCGTCGCAAAAAACATACCCTCGCGCCTCATGCCGGTGAGTATCTCGTCGTAGTCGGTGATGTCAGCTGTAATCGCTCTTGGCATCAGGTTTACGCCTGCCATTGGCAGTCCGGCCAGGAAAGCCATTACCGCTCCCTGAATCAGCGGCGGTATCCCTGGAACGAACCCGGCAAAGTATAAAAAGGGTAAATAGATGGCCGACCCCAATAGGCAAGCTGAATACACCCAGCGTTTGCCCTTGGCGTTACTCAACTTCCACAACAGGACGACCGACAACGCCATGGCGGCGAGGGCCAGTACGGTGAGTATGGCAGTAGCCGTTCCGCCGTTCTCCGGCTGGACTATTTCCGAGACAAAGAAGGGCAGCCAGGCGATGACCATCGCGACGGCTAACTGGAAGAATACAAATGTGGGTACGAAGTATAGAAACTGCTTGTTACTGAGGGTAGCGGTGAACGCTTCTCGCAAAGACATCTGGGCGGCGGGCGTCTCGCGGGGAGCGTGGTTCCATACGCCCCGAAGGCCCAGGTAGCGAAACGCCAGACCGGCCCCGGCAATCACCAGGCCCATCACCTTGAATCCGAAAGCGTCCTGAATTACTCCGGTTAGAGTCAGCCCTAATGCGGCCCCCAAGATGCCGAAGTAGAATTGCCAGCCGACGATGCTCATGCGGTCGCGGTGGCTGCGGGCTATCTCGGGTAGCAGTGATTCGTACGGCCCACCAGACAAGGTGTTGCTTAGAAAGAAAAGCTCCAATATGACGAAAATGTAGACTGCATTGACCAGACTGGCCCCGCCAACTGGGGTAAACCAGAGCAGCGCAAAGAAGATGGCATAGAAGGGCGTGGCAAATAATATGAAGGGCAGTCGGCGTCCCCACCGGCTTCGAGTCCGGTCGCTCCACCAGCCGATGATCGGGTCGTCAAATGCTTCGATGAAACGCCCGGCCGTTAGAACCAGCCCAATGAAAACCCGGGAGTCCAGCGAGAAAAACCCCAAATCTATGGGAGGTACCGCCGGGCCTACTGATGCGCTGGCCGGCGGCGCGAGAAAGAAAAGCAGCCAAAGGTTCCTGGTTTGCGCGACGGCCTGACTGCCCACCATGTCCGAGGTGTACAGCAGTTTGTTGATCAGGGGGAGACGGTCACTAATTATTGACATGGCCCATCACAAGGCCCGCACTGCTGCTTCAATCTGTTCGGTCGCATGGCGATAGTCAATGCGTTTGGGGAAGGTGATGGCATCGCCGAACCGGATTTCAACCTTTCCTCTGGTCAGCAGATTGGCCCCGTCCCAGACGCTGCCCTTGTTGAGCCGCACCCGCAGCGGGACGATCTGGCTGCGGCTCTCCACCGCTATCATTCCCGCGCCGGGCTTGAATGATTCCATCTCTCCGTAGCTGTTGCGCCCTTCGGGATAGATCAGCACCGACCATCCCTGATCCATCAGACTACCCAGGTGTTCCAGGCTGGGACGCACCGCGCCTTCTCGTGAAAAAGGAAACCCGTTGCCCAGCAGCGGGGCCGCCACCTGCCAGATGCGGTTGCCGAAGATGTCGTCGGCAGCGGCGGCCACCGACAAACGCCAGCGCCAGCTGAATGGCATTGCCATGACGATCAGCGGGTTGTCCATCTTCATGTTGTGGTTGGCGGCAAATAGCACCGGCCCGCGCAGCCCCGCCAACTGCACTTGGCCCTGAACATCGAGTCGGTAGAACAGGCGCATTAGCGGAAACACGATGGTCCATTGCAGCCAGACCCGAGCTACCCGACACCATAAAGCTTGCCCCCAGGTTGGGAAAGATATCCTGGGGGCAGGGTGTCCGGCGGCGACCAGCGATTCAAGCTGCCCGATGGTGGTTTCTGGGCCAATGCTCTGCTCGTCAACGTAGACACCCATCTGGTCTTCAATGGACGAAAGCAACTCCACGCGTCCCAACGAGTCCAGCGACAGGTCGGCCTCCAACAGTTTTTCTGGCGCAAGTTGATTTACTGGAATAGCGCAATGGTCGGCAACCAATTGTTGCAACTCGTTGGCTGGCGGAGTTGGCGGCTTGATCTGAGGAGCAGGGGCAGGCTCTTCAGGAGCCTCCGGGTCATCCTCCTCCCCCTGATGCCGGTTGGTCAAATAGTCTAGAACTACCGGCTTTCTAATCTTCATGGTGTGGGTTCTGGGAAAGTCTTCCTCGTGCCAGATGGTGAACCCACGAATTCGCTGGTGGTCAGAAACCTGCTGGTTCACTGAACTGACCGCTTCGGCTGCGTCACCTCCCTCCTCAATTAAAAGCACAGCATGTACTCTCACGATACCTCGGTCGTTGGGCAGGCCCAAGACCACACTGTCTTTAACCGTGGGCTGTTGATTCAGTAAAGTTTCCAGGTCTTCCGGGTATACGTTCTGGCCGTTGTCCAGCACAATCAAGTCTTTCTTACGACCCTTCAGGTGCAGAAAGCCCTGTTGGTCCAGGTAGCCCAGGTCGCCGGTCTGGTACCACCCATCAACAAAGGCGGCGGCGGTGGCTTCCGGGTTTTGCCAGTAGCCCGGGGTAATGTTGTCACCCTTGACCAGTATTTCCCCGTCTTCGGCAAGTTTGAGGGCCACACCCGGCAGGATCTTGCCCACCGAGCCCAGACGGTGGTGTTTGAATGTGTTGGTGGCAATCACCGGAGAAGCTTCGGTGGCCCCGTACCCTTGCAGGACGGTAATTCCCAGTGCCGCCCATTTCTGCTCCACCGCCGGGTTGAGATAAGCTCCTCCCGAGATGAGGTACTTGAGATGACCGCCGAACTGGTTATGCACTTCCCGGAACAACCACCGACGCAATGGGATTGGCAGCTTAGGTGCGACTCTAAGCATGAACTGCCATTGCTTTTCCTTGCCCTTGGCCCGCACCTCCCTTTCAATGCCGCTCATCAGCAGTTCCAGGGCCTGCGGAACGATTACCAGGTTGGTTATTCGGTCACGCTGCATGGTCTTGAAGAGAATTCTGGGTTGGCGGCTGGTGGGAAACACCACCGAGGCGCCGCGGGAAAGGGGCACCAGCAGGCCGCCGGTTTGCTCCATCATGTGGCTCAGCGGCAGCAGGGACAATAACCGGCTATTGGAGTCGACCGGCACCATCTCCCGGCAAGCCATTACGTTGGACATCAGGTTTCGGTGGGTCAGGATCACTCCTTTGGGATCGCCGGTGGTGCCGGAGGTGAACATAAGCTGGGCGACATCTTCGGCGGTAATCTCCGGTTCGCTCCATAGCTGAAGATGCTCTTCCAACAAGTCGGTCAAGTCTTCAAGGGCGATAGTAGGCAGCTTGGTGGATGCCAGGTCATCTGCGGTCTCTTTCGAGGAAAAGGCCAGCTTCGGATCAGTTCGATGGATAATCCGCATCACGAAGTCGGTTGAGCTGCGCACGTCCAGCGGCACCAGAATCACACCGGCTCGCAGACACCCAAAATACGCCAGCACCCACTCTGGTCGGTTGGGTGCCCAGATCACCGCCCGGTCCCCCTTCTTCAGACCTTTGGTTTTGAGTAGATGAGCCAATCGTCCTGAGAAGTCCCAGACCTGATGGTACGACCACCGTTGCTGACGCACTCCTGGGGTGATCGCCAGTGCTGTTTCATTCGCAAATTCTTGGGAGGCCGATTCCAGTAGCTCTACCAGCGTATCCATATCACCTCGCCCTGGCGTAAAGGCTGCTTATTGTTGAATCCATTGTGACACTTACAAGGCCGGGATGCAGTTACTTTGGGACTATATTTGCTTGGTATCAGGACTATTTATAACGATAATGGAGGGGAGCTTGCCGGTTTGGGTTGGCGGCGACGGAGACTTGGACTCTGGCTCATAGTTTCGGAGATCCCAATCAGACCCGGGGCGGCTAGTCCAAGGAATCGGCGAATTGGCTTAGCAATTGGGCGGCGTTCTTTTTAATGGGCGGAAAGTGGCTGAAGCAGAGCACCTCAAAGTTGAGCTGGGCCAGTTTACGCACCGACTCCTTGGCGTGCTGCATGTTGGAACTGACATATCGTGATGGAAGCTGCAACTTTCCGTGACGGTACTCCAGCGCGTCTCCCACCACCAGCAGACCTTGTTCAGGAAAGTTGAGGCTGATGCTGCCAGGAGTGTGTCCCGGGGAATGCACAATATCCATACCCCCCAGGATATCCAGTCTACTGCCGTCGCTCAAAGGCAAATCCACCCCAAACTGCTCAGGTCTGAGTAAGGCCAGCACTGGGGCGAGGAGCAAGCCGATTATTGGGTTCTGCATTGGGTTGGGCAGGCCGATACCTTGCAGGTAGGGTATTTCCGTCTCGTGGGCTGCCACCCGACCACCGGAATGCTTCTTAATGTGGGCGATGCCACCAATGTGGTCCAGGTGGTAGTGGGTGGAGACGATGTGACCAATCTCCTCCGGCGCCCTGCCCAACGCGGAAACAGTGTTCAGCACCGTCTTTCCATGGCCCTTCCAGCCTGCATCGATGACGGTTATTTGTTCCTCCAGCAGTAATAACACGCTGGTTCCGGTCAATGCTAGATGATATACGTTGGGGATTACTTCTGTTAGGCCCTTAACGTGCTGGCGGGGTTTTTGTTGATTAACTCTCATGTCCTATTGTCAGCTTATCAGTATCGGGTTAGGGGCAACAAGGGTGAGTAGCGGGCGGGCAGGCTCTGATTCAGCTAAGATGTCTGTCATAAGGGCGCTTGTCGCGCATTTGCGATTGCCCAGCCTCCAGGTTGATGTTCAGCAATTCTAATTATGGGGTTAATGTCGGTATTCACCCCGTCACGGCCCTCTTGTACAGATACGAGTGATGGGTTCAGAGGAGCGAT
>MUCJ01000027.1 GCA_002816715.1 SAR202 cluster bacterium Casp-Chloro-G3
GTGTTCCTCGGGCATGGGCCGGTCCGGGCCCACGTCCAGCCCGCGCTCCCTGGCCAGCGTCCTCAGAAATTCGGCTATCTGGTCCACCGTGTTTTTACGCAGGACGTACACCGGCGTGCCGCTGGCCTCGGCCACCCGAACCAGTTGCGAGCCCCGGCGGTAGTGAGTTTTGGTGGTCAGCACCAGGGTTGCCAGGCGCAGTTCGTTGGCAGAGTTCAAGAATATACCGCATTCTGACTGGGCCGCCTCCAGCTTGTCGCGTCCCACTCCGAACAGAAAAATTCGTTCATCAATGTGTTTTGCCTGACCATTGACCGGCGCCAGCCCACCTACACTCGCATTCGATTCTTCGGAATACCGGCGTGATTCTTGCGGATACTTGTTCCGGCTGGCTCTGGGGCTGGGACGGTCAGCCGACCAGGAGGCTGGCGTACCCTCACTGCGGCGGGGCGCTTCCTGGGTCTGTACTACCTCGCCATTCTCGCCTAAGGACCGTACCACCGGAGCAATCTGGTAGCCTCTCAATGCCTGGTCAACGACTTGCGCCACGTCTTCGTGGACTGCCACTTGCTCCCAACTCTGGATTTCCACCACTATGTCGAAGGTAGGTGGGGCCTTTCTTTCTAGAACGGTTTTCTGGGTGCCGCGATATTTGGCTTCCTGGTCTCCTAGCGTGACGGTCTGGACGCCGCCAATCAGGTCCGATAGCGTTGGGTTGAGAATCAGGTTGTCCAGCGTGTTGCCGTGGGCGGTGCCGATCAATTGCACTCCCCTTTCGGCGATGGTGCGGGCGGCGGCGGCTTCTTGCTCGGTGCCCATTTCATCAATGATGATTACCTGGGGCATGTGGTTCTCCACCGCTTCAATCATCACGGCGTGCTGTTTGCTGGGAGTGACCACCTGCATGCGCCGGGCGTGGCCGATGGCCGCATGAGGTACATCGCCATCCCCCGCGATTTCGTTAGAGGTATCAACAATGATTACCCGCTTCTTGGCCTCGTCCGCCAGCACCCGCGCCATCTCCCGCAACATGGTGGTTTTGCCGACGCCTGGACGGCCCAGCAGGAGGATGTTTTTGCCCGAGAAGGCCAGGTCTTCAATGATCTTGATGGTGCCGAAGACCGCGCGTCCTACCCGGCAGGTAATACCCACCACCTGCCCTTTGCGGTTGCGAATGGCGGATATACGGTGCAGGGTGCGCTCGATACCGGCCCGGTTATCGTCGCCAAAGTTTCCAATCCGCTGTACCACATACTCCAAATCGTCTCGGGTCACGTCCTGCTCGTCCAGCACGATGTCTCCCTCAACGAACCGGGCCTCGGGCGGTCGGCCCAAGTCCAATACCACCTCTAAAAGCTCTCCCAAGTCCTCGCGATGCTGTAGGGCCTGGGTCACCCGAGTGGGCAGAACCTCCAGTAGGAGGTCCAAATCCCCATGGACTAGTTGTTCCACTGCTACCAACTCATGCCTCCACCGGAGCCATGCCAGCGCATCTGACTGGCGCGGCTACCGTATTAACTAGCATTGTATACCTGGCTGCTTCTCGCAGGCCTCGATAGTTTAGTTGATCACGCACCGGTTGTTGGTAATCGGGCACCAACCATCTTTGATAGCTTGGGTTAGATAAGGACAGCGTCATTAGCTGATTGAGCAGCTCCGGGTGATCCGGGTGGGCCATGATCTGACCTGCTACGGTTCCCCGCCAATTGGACTGGGCCAACCAGCCCACAATCTTACCGTCCCGCTCGTCAATCCATTCTAGTCGTTTGCCGCTACGCAGTGACAGAGCTTCTTGCCACTGATCGCAGGTCAATCCCAGGGCCACCCGCACCGTGGCTGGGGTGCAAGCGCAGAACAGTTGGAACAAGCTGTACTCATCCTGCTGCTGGCGGACTCTAATACTCTCTGCCAGGTGTTCCCGGTGGTCTGGGACGATTCCAGCCCATCCCTCCATTAAAGTCTCTTCAAAGTAAGGGAAAAACCCGGTCCGGCGAGCCAGCGTTATGACTGGAAGGCCCGAGGGCAATCTCAGAAAGATGCGTTCGGCGTTACGCAAGCCAGCTTCCTGCGTCAACTGCTCCAGAAGCTCCAAACTGGCGGTTTCTTCTTCATAACTCAGGCCGTCGGAACTCCGGGGATTGTTGGAACTAAGGCTGTTGTTGGGCTGGCTGGCGGGTAGGTACAGGTGATCGATCTCCCACACGCGGCCGGAGCAGGTGCGGGCCGATACCAGTCCCCCCAGCCGGATGCCGTTCCAGGTGGCCAGGGTGATGCGGTTATCCTGCTGAGTCAGGGCTTTTTTCCAGAGGTCAAGATTCTGGAGGGTAGCGTGTTTGGTCGGGCTGCTTCTAGGGCAGGCCAGGTTGGGGCTTTTCGGCGTGTTCAGCACCAGACAGCGCAGGGCGTCGGTAACACGAAAGGTCTGCATCATTGGCCGGGCCCGTTGGCCTGATTAGCGGTCAAGTCAAGAAAATACTGGTGGAATCGGGTGTCGCGGGTCAATTCGGGATGGAAGGAGGTGGCCAGCAAATTGCCTTGCCGGACTGCTACCGGGC
Source organism: SAR202 cluster bacterium Casp-Chloro-G3 (assembly GCA_002816715.1). Lineage (GTDB taxonomy): Bacteria > Chloroflexota > Dehalococcoidia > Lucifugimonadales > UBA3495 > Casp-Chloro-G3. Next base: position 2,556 of record MUCJ01000027.1, read on the forward strand.
GGCCGTCGGGCAACTCGGCCAGCACCTTCACGCCTTCGCCGACCCGGATAATGACCGGCGCGCGGATGAAAATGGCGTGGAAGGGCGTGGTATTGAACTCGGCAATGTCCAAGTCTTGCTCAAAGCTGTCAATCTGACGCCCAAAGGCGTTACGCTGAACCCCAATGTCCATCAGTTGCAGGGGAATAGGGTCCTCCTCGGTGATCTCGTGAGCCATCATTATCATTCCGGCGCAGGTGCCCCAGACTGTCTTGTGCCGTTGGGCCATCTGGGCCACCGGCTGACGAAGATGATACATGCTCATCAACCGGCTCAGGGTGGTGCTCTCACCTCCGGGGATGATCAGGCCATCCAGTCCCTCCAATTGTTCCGGGAGTCTCACCTGGCGGCTGATTACGCCCAGCTTGCTGAGGAGAGCGATATGTTCAATGAAGTCCCCCTGTATCGCCAGAACGCCTATCTTCAATTTAGTTTGCTGCCTGGTATCAAGTTAAGCAGTCGCTGTCCCCTGGAACCTTTGCCGACAATCAGTTGGACGGACAATCTCTACGCCACCGCGCGGGGCATCTCAAAGGCAATTTCTTTGCTAATCTTGCCATCCCGCATCTCGAAGATATGCACCAGACGCATCTCCACCTTCTGCCCCACTGAGAAAGGCAGGTAGCCGTCCCGGATCAAGGTGAAGGATACAATGCTGTCATCGGTGACCCGGTCTTCTGTGGCAAAGCGGTCCAGGTTCTTGAACTCCACGTTTTCCACCGAGCCGAAGATGCCTCGGTAGTTAGCGGCGACCGCGTCTTTGCCCCGGAAAATCAGGTTGCGGGCGGGAGCCTCCCAGACCACATCGTCGGTGTACAAGTCCAGCGACTGTTCGACCTCGTTGATTTCCTCGCTGTGGAAATGGGCCTCAACAGCCTCCAGGTTCCGGGTAATGGTGTCCTGAGCGGTCATTTCCCCTCCGCGATAACCAAAGTCGGTGGGCCGTACCATAGCCACGCCAATGCTAGCTGCTGCGGGGAGCCAGCAGTTGATCCTGGGGGATGCTGCGGGTGCTGATGCCCACCATTGCCTCACCCAGGTTCTTGGACACTTCGGCGATAATCTCCGGGTTGTTGTAGTGAGTAACCGCCTGAACAATGGCGTGGGCGCGCGTGGCCGGATTGCCGGACTTGAATATGCCGGAACCGACGAACACGCCGTCGGCGCCTAGCTGCATCATCAGAGCGGCGTCGGCGGGAGTGGCGATGCCACCGGCGGCAAAGTTGACCACCGGCATTCGGCCTAGTTCGCGGGTCTTGGTCAGCAATTCCAGGCTGACGGCCAGGTTGCGGGCCTCGACTACCAGTTCGTCTTCCGGCATGGTCTGGAGCTTGCGAATGGCATCCTGCACCGCCCGCATGTGGCGCACTGCTTCAACGATGTCGCCAGTACCGGCCTCGCCCTTGGTGCGAATCATGGCCGCGCCTTCAGAGATGCGCCGCAGAGCTTCGCCCAAATCGCGACAGCCGCAAACAAAGGGGACTTTGAAATCGTGCTTCCAGACGTGGTGAGTCTCGTCGGCCGGGGTCAGCACTTCCGATTCGTCAACGTAATCTACGCCCAACGACTCCAGCACTTGGGCTTCGACAAAGTGTCCAATGCGGCACTTGGCCATCACCGGAATACTGACTGAGTCGATAATCTGTAATATCATGGTCGGGTCGCTCATGCGAGCAACGCCACCATCGGCACGGATGTCAGCCGGGACTCTCTCCAATGCCATCACCGCCACCGCACCGGCCTCTTCGGCTATTTGGGCCTGCTCGGCGGTGACCACATCCATGATTACGCCCCCTTTGAGCATCTGGGCGTGGCCAGCCTTAACCGTGAAAGTGCCTGTTAATACGTCAACCATTACTGCCTTCCTCCGTACGTAGATGGGGCGTTTCGTTGACAGTATTATACGATGCCCTTCGTTTGATTATCAATTGGGTTGCTGGAAGCTATGGTTGAGTTGAATGGATGCTGGGACTAAAGGGAGGCGCTTTAGGAGGTGGTTAGGGTTTTGCAAACGCTAGGGGCTCCTTGACAGTCCTCTGTCGGTGGGCTTTAATATAAGTTGCCCGGCCGAGGTAGCTCAGGTGGTAGAGCACGGCACTGAAAATGCCGGTGTCGACAGTTCGAGTCTGTCCCTCGGCACCACCCAATTTGCCGCGAAGGCAACGGGTCAGAGAGCGGAAGTGGCTCAGTGGTAGAGCATCTCCTTGCCAAGGAGAGGGTCGCGAGTTCGAATCTCGTCTTCCGCTCCATTTCTATTCCCCCTTCTAGGCCGCTCGGTCCAAAGCATGACCCGTCCACCAGGCCAGCCACCAGCCGGCCCGACTAATCGGACTGCCCGCCAAAGAATCTCCAATTGCTGGCTGCAGCGCGGATTGGACTTTGACGACCTGGACGCCGTGATTGCTCTTGAGGATTTGGGTAATTCTGAGAGCCGCTATGTGCAACTCAGTATCCCCGGTAAATACCATATCGCAGTGCTCTGAGTGCTTGCAGTAGGAATTGCACTGGTGGGTCATTGATAGCCACCTCGCTGTCCTAAATTGTGGAATGGCCCCGGCAGGTGATGGAGGAGCCTAACCTACCAGGGCCACCAAGAATGAACACCTTCCCCTCTTCGTCCCCCGTGCCCCCTCTTTTGCGGCGTTCAATTGCAATATACAGCCGTATGTGGGCAGATAGGCAAAAAGTTGGGGTGGGTTTGGTGTGGTTATCCTTATGGGAGTCTTTTTCCCTGGTATTTACTCTGGATACCCAGTCGTAATGCGGTTGTCGCCCACCATATCGATGGGGACTAACGGGCGTTCCCTGAGACCTTGTAAGCTGCAACAATCCGGTTGATGACTGCCTGCGCAATCTTCACCTTGGAGCCAATCCCGAATTCTGACGTCTGCCGTCGGCACGGAATCTTCACGTCACATCTTTGGATCATCACAATGTATTGACTAGTCGGCGTTTATACTTGTACGTGGATCGATTAAGCGTAATTCTGAGATTGCCTGGAGGTATTAGGATGACCAACCAAAAAACTGAGTATTCATTTGAAGCAAAACTGAATCTACCCTATGAGCAGGCCTTGGAAAAAGTTACCGAGGCTCTCAAGGCAGAAGGCTTTGGGGTTCTCACCAAGATTGACGTTAAGGCCACCCTCAAGGAGAAGCTGGACACCGACTTCCGCAAATACACCATTCTGGGGGCCTGCAACCCTCCCTTGGCGCACCGCGCTCTCAGCGCCGATCTGGACGTGGGGCTGTTGCTGCCCTGCAATGTGATTGTCTACGAAGAAGGGAGCGGCAGCGTGGTGAAATTAATGGACCCCTTATCCATGTTGAGCGTCATCAGCCGACCCGAGGTTGAATCGGTGGCCGAGGAAGCCAACAAGCGTCTGGAGCGGGTGGCCAAGGCTTTGAACGGCTGACTTAATATTTGGTTTAACTGAAGGAGATGAAAGGTATGAGTCAAAGCCAATTACAAGGTACTTCCTGCCAAAGCTGTAGTATGCCAATGGCGCAAGCAATAGATGGAGATTTTGGCACCAACGCGGATGGCAGTAAAAACCCTGAATATTGTGCCTACTGCTATCAAAAGGGAGACTTTACCGATCCGAGCATGACCTTGGAGGAAATGATCGAGACCGCGTCCAAAGGCTGGTCAGATCAGGATCCGGATGTCTCTTACGTGCAAGCATTGGTAGTGGTCAAAGAGACCGTACCTACATTAAAACGCTGGCGGTAACTATAACCTGCCAATAATCGAAACGGTACATCAAGCTTCACTCCTGTAGCGGAGAGAGTAACACCTCTCCGCTTTTTCAATTCGGCAATCCTCGGTGCTGCCGTACTTGCAGACAGGCTTTTTCAATGTAGAATTAGGATCGTTGCGTTGATCAATGTAACTGCTCACGTAACTGCTCATATGAAACGGCTCAGCATTGCGCCCAGGGTCAGATCGAAGGGCCACATCGTTCGGTAAGGCAAGATGTTAGAACACATGGGAATCAGGTGGGGCTACGTATTTTTGCGGGCCGCATCTCATTTGGCGGAAGAGGATGTCAAATACCTAATGACCCAGGCGGTAGAAATGTACCTGCTTGGGGAGGACGAACGGAACGTCAAGGGTTCCAACTATGATGGAAAGCTGTACACCGAGGGCAAGTACGAGTTATTGGGCGACTTGGGGGGACAACGGTTCGACGCCGACATGGATACAATCTATGGTCGTGATAAAGCCACCTTTCTGGTCAGCGAACAGACCAGGGGCGTGGGATCGACAATTTCCCGAAACTAGAAACTTGGCGCATAGTGAGACCAGCACAGTGTTTGGGTAGTGGTAAAGTTTGCTTCTCATAATTTCGTCGGAAGCCGGAATCCCCAGAATCCAGGGAATGAGACTGGCCACCGCCTTCCGCCGGTGTAACGGGGATCCTCTACGGCGTAAAATGCAATTGTCCTGTTAACATCTGACCTACGGTTAATCTGGGAATCTAGTTGTGATAAAATTTGGCAATAGTTACGAATCAGCATTGCATCAAACTACAACAAGAAACAGTGAGTCAACCAGGAGGCATAAACATGGCGGTTTCGCAGGATATAGCGTTGATGGCCCATCTGATGCGCCGGGCCGGGTTCGGCGCCCGTCGCGAGGAATTGGAAAAGTACGTCGCCCAGGGTTATGAAGCCACCGTAGAGTGGCTGCTCAATCCTCAGGATGACGATGGTGTCGAAGAGGACATTGTAGACCGCTACTACATTGACATTGATGACCGGCGGAATTCAGACCCCACCAACGCCTGGTGGTTGTACCGCATGATCAACACCACCAACCCCCTGGAAGAGAAGATGTCCCTCTTCTGGCACGGGCTGTTCGCCACCGCCTATGAAAAGCTCCAGAACGGTCGGGCAATGGCATCCCAGATCGATCTGTTCCATCAGCACTGCCTGGGGAATTTCCGAACCATGTTGCTCAAGCTTTCCCGTGACCCTGCCATGATCATCTGGTTGGACAACGACACCAACCATAAGGGCACACCCAATGAAAACTACGGTCGGGAATTGCTGGAGTTGTTTTCAATGGGCGTGGGTAACTACACCGAGGACGATGTCAAAGAGTGCGCCCGAGCCTTTAGCGGCTGGACCATCGCCAACTTCAACGCTCGCTATCCTTGGGGTCCGTACCCGATAGATTTCGAGTACCGTCCCGACGACCATGACGACGATGAAAAGACTTTCCTGGGCGAGCAGGGCCGATTTAACGGCGAGGACATTATTGACATAATCGTCCGGCAGCCAGCCACCGGGAGATTCGTGGCCGAGAAACTGTACAACTTCTTTGTCTCCGATGACCCGGCTCCGGCGGATGCCATCGAGACCCTGTCCAGCGCTTACTTTGAGTCCAATTACGACATTCGCTCGGTGATGCGAGTGCTGCTCAACTCCCACTTCTTCAAGAACGCGGTTTACGCCAAGGTTAAAAGCCCCGCCGAGGTGGTGGCCAGCGTTTTACGGCTGGTGGGCGACTTTCAGGAGCCGAAACCAGGCCTGTTGGAGACCACCTACGAGGCCAAGTATATGGGCCAGGAACTGCTCAACCCTCCCACGGTGGAAGGGTGGCACACCGGCCGGGAATGGATCGACAGCGGCTCGCTGGTGGGGCGGGTCAACTTCTCTGCCGATCAGGTCGGCGACCTCAGCCAGCCTGGAGTCCGCGATATAGTCGACCGACTGGGCGCTCAAAAAACTTCAATGACGCCGGAAGAACTGGTTGATGGCTGTCTGGACTTAATCGGGCCGCTGGTAGTCGAAGAGAAAACCCGTACCTCTCTGGTAGGGAAAGCTAGCACTGCGGGTGTGCTTTCCCTAGATACTGAGGTAGGTAAGCAAGAGTTCGCCCAGCGGGTGGCTGAAATGCTGCAACTAATCGTCGCCACTCGTGAGTTCCAGTTCGCCTAGAGTAATCGACAAGTTACAAATCTCCCCTTGCCCCCCTTCAAAGAGGGGCAAGGGGACTCATTGGAGACAGTGACTATGACCACATCCCAGGAAATCAGCCGTACCTACCGGTACGACCACACCATTGGCATGGACGACTTTGCCGGGCGTTCATTTCGCAACCTGGCCGACCTGGCTGTCGGCCCCAATGAGATGCTCTACGTATTGCAGCGGGGCGAGTCGGTGCACCTAAACGTTTCAATTAAGAAGTGCAACGTCGGCGAAGAGTGGTTTGGCGAGTTTGGGGAGTTTGGCACGGCTCCAGGCCAAATGGTCTGGCCCGCCGGAATTGCCATTGATTCGCAGCAGCATCTGTACGTGACTGACGAGTGGAACCAGCGGGTGTCGGTATTCGATACCGAGGGCAATCTCTTGGCTGAGTGGGGCGAGGAAGGCGAAGGAGAAGGTCAATTCAACCGTCCCTCCGGTATCGTCTTTGACGCTGAGGAGAACTTGCTCGTGGTGGACGCACGGAACCATAGGGTGCAGAAGTTGGCCAAGAATGGAAATTTTCTGAGCCAGTGGGGCAGCGCCGGCACCGGCCCGGGACAATTCAATATGCCCTGGGGCATCGCCTTGAACGCAGATGGCGAGATATATGTCACCGATTGGCGGAACGATCGGGTGCAGAAATTTACTGCTGATGGGGCCTTCATTCTGGAGTGGGGATCGTCTGGCAGCGGCGCCGGGGAATTCAACCGTCCAGCGGGCATTGCGGTAGACAATGACGGCGATGTGTACGTGGTGGACTGGCACAACAATCGGGTGCAGGTCTTTGATCGTCAGGGTCATTACATTGACCAACTTATCGGCGATGCCACCATGTCCAGCTGGGGAGGCCAGTTGATGGCCGCCAACCCGGTCTTGGAGGGGTACCGTCAGACGGCCAAGTACCCGGAACGCGAGGGGCGTCTGTTCCGGCCCCGTGCGGTGAAAGTTGATGACCAGAACCGCATCTTTATTGTGGATTCATGTAAAGGCCGTTTGCAGATATACCGGAAGACCTCGGTCTAACGTTTAGCCCACATCTCAGCAACGTCAATCACCCGCATGAACTCCACGTTAGGGAAGCTGCGGATGTGAGTGATCAGCCGTTCCAGCATCAGCAACCGCCCGGGCCGCCCAATGTACTGGGGATGCATGGTCAACGTGAATGCCCGCCCGTAATGGTATAATCCTTCAAACTCCGCCGACCAGTTGGCGTACACTTCGTCGGGGCCGCGCATGGGGCCCAAGCGGTTGGCCGAGGGGGCGTAGACAAAGTTTGGGGCGTCATCCAGCAGCCAGTGGATTGGCACTTCCACCATTCGCTTATCCGGCGTGTCCGCATTCAACGTGACCTGGTCCAATATATAGGGTGCGTCATCGCCCATCAGGCTGCTGTCGTACTGAAACCCGTGGGAGGCCAGTAAGTCCAGCGAAACGTCGCTTAGCTCCCAGCTAGGCGACCGGTAACCCAGCGGTGCCTGTCCGGTTATGCGCTGGAGTATCGCAATGCCCTGCTCCAGCACCTCTTGTTCCTCTGCCGCGGACATGGATGCGGGAGCCTCGTGCATGTAACCGTGGTGGGCTACTTCATGACCCCGCCGGACGATCTCTTCTACCAACTGCACATGGGTTTCGGCCACGTAGCCGGGGACGTAAAAGCTAGCCTTGATGGAGTGGGCGTCCAGCAGGTTCAGAATCCGGGGCATGGCTATGCTAGGGCCGTATTCCGCCATTGACATCAAGCTGGGCAGGTTGGCGAAGTCGGGATTGCGGCGTATCCAAGACGAGACGCCATCCACATCGAAGGTTAGCATCGCCACACATTGGGTGTCGCCAGGCCAGATACCAGACATTGGTTGCTCCTCAATGTTTTGGCGCTATTCTAGCCTATGCGGGCGTTGTAATGAAGATATTGGCGAGCGGAAAGTTTAAATCGCGGGAAGTCTAATTTGCGGAGAACTGAGTCTCACCCATAGTCCCCGGTACCAGCGATATCGGTTTTGATGTCTCCAGAGGGAGGGCCAGGCTTACAGTGGTTCCCTTTTTGGCGGTGCTGCTTATTTCGGTCTGGCCGCCAATGGCTTTGGCGTAATCGTTCATCATGGCCAATCCCTGGGAGTCGTCCATATCGTCGGAATCGAACCCGCATCCGTCGTCCGTCACTGAGAGGACCAGAATGCCACTCTCATTACAAATCAAAGCTACCTCGACATGGCTGGCGTTGGCGTGTTTCATGACGTTGTTCAGAGCTTCTTCGGCGATTCGGTATATGCCCATTCTCTGTTTCTCGGGGAGCCTGACATCTTCCGCCGCGTCCAGCGTGAAGACGTCGGTATCTATAATCAGGTCGGTTTCCATTGATTCGTTAAATCGGCTAATCAGGCTGCGCATGGCGGGCACCAGACCCATTTTGACAATTGCCGGGTACAGTTCGTGGCTCACTCGGCGTATGTCCTCGTCTTGCACCTTCTGCAGTTCACCCTGGATCTGCTCCAGCAGGAGGGATGCCTGGTCCGGCTCTCTGGTCAGCATGCTCTGACAAATACCCAGAGACATGGAAAGGGCTACCAGCTTGGACTGGACGTGTCCGTGCAGATAGTCGGCCATCTCCCGGCGTACCGATTCATGCACCCCTACCAGCCTTTGGGATGCCTCCCTGGCGTCGCTGTAAGAAAATGCTGGAGAAGTATCGGCAGTTGAGGCGATATCCCTAAAGGCAGCAATTGCTGGTTGCGGGGCTCGGACAATAAACCACGCCGCCGCCATTGCCAACAATATTGATCCGGTGGCCAGTACCAGAGAAACGTTGTTGGACAATAACTGGCTGCTTTGTTGAGTGCTGAGGGCTGGCAATGCTGAGTACCACGAAGTTCCGGTTTCCTCAAAAGGTGAGAGCCCGGTGGAGGCTGGACCCGGGCCAAGACCGTTTTCCGCAACTGCGTCACGGAGCGTGGATTCCGATGAAACTGCGGCTATCTCCCCTGAAGTTAGCGACAACAGTTGAATGCCTGAGTTGGTGTCGTTCGAAGCCGGACTTTCCGGGGCTGTTGCGACCGGGCTATCCGGAATACCCGACCGGTCGGGTTCTTGGTACAGCAGTTGTTGCACTGAGGCGACGAGAACATCGGATTTCATTATTCCGACTAGCAAGCCATCATTTGCACTCCCGTTCGCGCTCTCAATAGAACTGCCAATAGAGCTGTCAAATACACCAGCGGCAAAAACCAACCGTTCAATGCGGGATTGTGAAAGGTCTATGCTGCCGTCTTCACCCAAGGCCAAGACGCCGAACTTCAACGGTGATATGGACGGTCTGCCCTGGCTGTTGCGGCTGTCCTGGTAGGCCGGTGTGTTCTGCCAAATATAGAAGTCGTGATGCAGGATGCCGGCGCTGGCAGCCACTTCTCCTCTGGTGTTCACCACCGCCAGAGACTCGAATCCGGAATAGACTTGCAGGAACTGATCTAGTCGTTGACTGACCAATGCGCTCTCATTGCCGCTTTCAATGGCATCGTCGGCAAATACAGCGTTGATCAAAACTGGGTCACTCGAGATTGAAGCTAGGGCTTGGGCCTGGGTCTCCAGGACGCCTTCCAGAGTCAGATCAACCTGTTGAGAGTTGACCACGGCGGCGTTGCTGGCAGAAGCAGCGCTTGAAGCGAGGAAGTTGACCAGCGCTACTCCCAAGAGCAGCATGGGCAGGACGACCGCTAGCAGCATCAGGTTGAGGATCTTGCGGCTCCCAGCGGTGGCAGGGACAACTCTGTTCAGTACGTTGACTCGCTTTAGCTTTGCGGCCAGGCGGTTGCGGTTGCCCGCAAGATTCATTTTGACGTTTTGATGACTCTGAGTGTCTGGCGTCATGGTGTCTCCCTGGTAGGTAAACCCGGGTGTGCTATTTGTGCTGCTTGTACTAGGCTATGATGGCAAGTGAAAGTAAAGAACACGGTAAAGGATTGTGTGAAATGCTTGGGCCTGGCCCGTAATATTCTATTTACAAATCGGCAACATAGCCGTAACAAGTGAAGTCTAGACTCGGGGTCGAATCAAATCGATCGGGAGGATACTTCATGTTACGGAGATCATTGCTGCTAATTATGGTGGGGCTGCTGGCGGCGGGAATTCTCACTGGCTACAACCTGGTTTTCGCTCAGGACATCACGTCCGATGCAGATAAGCTAGACCAGGGTAGTAACGTTATCTGGATGCTGGGCGCTTTCCTGGTGTTCTTCATGCAAGCCGGGTTTGCCTTCTTGGGTGCCGGGCTGATCCGGGCCAAGAACACCACCAACTATTTGACCAAGAGCTTCATGGACTTTGCAACGGCCTCCATATCCTTCTGGGCCTTTGGTTTTGCCCTGATGTGGGGGACTTCCGTGGCGGGGATAGCCGGCACCGACAATTTCTTTCTGACCGACGCTGCTGACGGTCAGACCTACGTGGACTGGGTGTTCCAGATGGTCTTTGCCGGTACTGCCGCGACCATAGTCGCTGGTGCGATGGCCGAGCGGACCAAGACCCAGACCTACTTGGCCTATAGTTTCCTGATCGGCGCGATTGTCTACCCGCTCTACGGACACTGGGTCTGGGGCGGTGGCTGGCTGGGCAATCTGGACTTCATCGGTCTGCCAGCGGCTGCCGACTACGCCGGGTCAGGTGTGGTGCATGCCGTCGGTGGTTTCCTAGCCTTGGCGGGGGCGGCGGTAGTGGGGCCTCGCATCGGCAAGTTCAATTCTGACGGCTCGGCCAACGTGATTCACGGTCATAACTCAACCTACGTGGTAATCGGCACCTTCATACTGTTCTTCGGGTGGTTTGGGTTCAATATCAACACCGGAGACTCTATTGGACTCAACGCCATCAACACCCTGCTGTCGGGAGCCGCCGGAGCAGTGGTTGCGCTGTACATTCAACTGGCTCGCACCGGCAAGCTGGACGTGCTGATGGCCTGTAACGGCGCGCTGGCCGGACTGGTGGGCATCACCGCCGGGGTCGCCTTTGTGGCCCCCTGGGCGGCAGTGGTAATTGGCATGATCTCGGCCCCGATAATGATTATCTCAATCAATCTGATCGAAAAGATTTTCAAGATTGACGACCCGGTGGGCGCAATATCGGTACACGGGACTACCGGACTGTGGGGTGTTCTGGCGGTAGGAATCTTCGCCAACGGCAACAACGGAGTCACCGGGTTAATCGCTGGCAACACCCTACAGATTGTTTCTCAGTTAATCAGTATGGGCGTGGTGCTGGTTTGGGCACTGACGACCGGATTCGCCATGTTCTTGATCCTCAAGATCACTATGGGCGTCCGCGCCACCCGGGAGGAAGAGATGGAGGGTCTGGACATGCCTGAGCATGGCATCCACACCTACCCGGAACTGCCGCAACCGGTTGGGGTCGGTGCCGCCGATGATTAGGCGCCCGGCCTAATCAGACACCAGCAAATAACTAAGACTTTCTCTCCTCATTGGAAGCACCGGGGGAGGCCACTACCCCCGGTGCTTCTGCGTCTACCCCACTCAAAGATTACCGCCAAGCCGCAAACATCGCAAAGATTATTTTGGTTACTCTTGTTTCGCCCTCAGTGTCCTCTGCGGTGCGTATAGTGGCTGACGCAATTTCGTAACATAGAGTTTACATTCCTGAAAAAACTATGTAACAACTTGGCGGCATACTAGGGCTATCAAGTTTAGATTTGTGGTGAGGAGCTAGTAATTATGGAAGCCATTGCCGCCGCCGGTGTTTTTGTCGGACTGTTCAGTCTCTGGGTGATTCTCCCCAAGAAGCTGCTCAAGAAATAATCTGAATTTTCAACTAAGAATCCCTAACATAATGAACAGCATTGGGGCGAGACTCCTTCATTCCGGCCTGCGCCGGAATCCAGAGATCCCTTCACCGCATACGTTTCTGGACTCCGGCTTTTGCCGGAGCGACAATATGAAGCTCAATCGTTCCTAAGCCGATATTAAGCCATTTCATTTTGTCAGGGGCTCTAAGCCATTTCAAAGGCCGGGGACATCAATAGTCCCCGGCCTCCTGTCGTCTTTTCCCAGCCCCGGACCCCAAGATGTAACAAAAATTTAACATGTTGGTAAAAAGGATGTAACACATAGGGTTCAAGATACGTTCATAGTTTGTAACTAGGAGCGTCTGAACATGGAAGCGGTTGCCGCTGCGGGAGTTTTTGTAGGACTATTCAGTCTGTGGGTTTTGCTTCCTAAGAAGCTGCTTAAGAAATAAGCTTGAATCTTTCAATCCGGCAGGATACCCTCTTAACGTATCGGCCACAAGCCCATGCTCCTTGGCCTCGCCAATGGCATGGGCTGTATACGTTAGAGGGGCTGTCGGGTGGGTAAATCCCAGATACGCGCGCCTGCTAACCAGGTTGGTGTCTGGACTGAGGAGAGGAAGACAATCCGATGAATAGTGGAGATATTGCTTGGATATTAGCCTCGTCGGCTCTGGTGCTGCTGATGACTCCGGGACTGGCTTTCTTCTATGGGGGCTTGGTGCGGAGGAAGAATGTTACCGCCACCATCATGTACAGCTTCATGTCGATGGGACTGGTTGGAGTGGTCTGGGTGTTGTGGGGTTATAGCCTGGCCTTTGCGCCCGACCTGGGTGGATTTGGGCTTATTGGAGACCTGTCCTGGTTCGGACTGGCCGGTGTCAGCGCCACCGAACCTGGCCCTTACGCCGATAATATACCCCATCAGGCGTTTATGATCTTTCAAGGCATGTTTGCCATCATAACTCCGGCCTTGATCACTGGGGCCTTTGCTGAGCGGATGAAGTTTAGTTCCTACGTCATTTTCATAGTGCTGTGGGTGACCATAGTTTATGCGCCGGTGGCCCACTGGGTCTGGGGTGCCAACGGTTGGCTAGGTGGCCTGGGCGCGCTGGACTTTGCCGGGGGCACGGTGGTGCACATAAACTCTGGAATTGGGGCGCTGGCGGCCGCCATAATCGTCGGCAAGCGCACTGGATACGGGGCGCATCCCATGCCGCCGCACAACGTTCCCATGGTGGTTTTGGGTGCCGGGTTGCTCTGGTTCGGCTGGTTTGGCTTCAATGCCGGCAGCGCGTTGGCGGCAGACGGTGTGGCGGTCAACGCCTTTGTGGTTACCAACACTGCCGCCGCTGCCGCGATATTAAGTTGGGTTGCCATGTCTTGGGTGTTCGGCAAGAAGCCCAGTGTCATTGGAGCGGCTTCGGGCGCGGTCGCTGGACTGGTCGCCATTACCCCGGCCGCCGGATTTGTCGGCGTGATGCCAGCCCTTGTCATCGGTATCGGTGCGGGCGTCATTTGTTACGGAGCTATTGAGCTGCTGCTGAGATTGAAAATTGATGACGCTCTGGCGGTTTTTGGCGTACATGGCATGGGCGGAGCCTGGGGGGCATTGGCTACTGGACTCTTTGTTGGCATTGGCTTTGGAGTGTTGGAGGTCAGTCGGGGAGAACAGATTCTCCGTCAACTTATTGGCATTGGAGCGGTGGTGGGCTGGTCCTTTGTGGTCACGTCGATAATCTTGCTGGCCCTCAAGTACACCATCGGACTGCGGGCTTCCGAATCTGAGGAAGAAGCCGGACTGGACTTGTCGCAGCATGGCGAAGGTGCCTATACTGCGTAGTGACTAAGCTCGTAGTGACTAAGCCACTGAATAGTCACTGGCGAAATTAGAC
>MUCJ01000028.1 GCA_002816715.1 SAR202 cluster bacterium Casp-Chloro-G3
TGTCGACGCTTCCGGCGACGTTTCTTGGGAAACTCTCGGTTCGGCCAGCGGTTCATTGGGTGGCTCGAACACCGGCGAAGCTACCTCTGCAGAAAAGTGCCGCGCTGGTTGTTCAGTAGGTTGTTCGACCTGCTCTGCAGCCGGTGCGGGATCCCGTTCAATTTGAGTTGCCGCTCCTGTCTCAGATACATGCTGAGGATTATGCGTGTAGTCTCTGCCTAGCTCCCAACCGCAATTGACACAATAGGTATGTTCGGCAGTATGATAAGCGTGGCATTTGGGGCAGGTTACTGTTTTAGGCACGGTTTCCTGAGTGGCGGTCTGGGGCGATTTTACGAAAAGTAGAACCAGCATCGGCCCCATACCGAGTAGATCGGGCCAAGATGGAATCAGCATCAGCAACAGTGAAATTCCACCCCATAAGATGGGATTGCGCCCTTTGGAGCGGGCTAGGCGCACAGTCCAAAGGACAATTAAGCCAAGGGACAAATACAAGAACATATTGCTTACATCGGTCATAGTGGTTGCCTCTGGTGGGATTTTGGCCCAACCCCATTAACAAGAGCCTATCTATAAGAATATACACTTTGTGGAGGCAGATAGACAAGATTCGTTGGTCACACCGGCCCAGCCGCGCTTAGAGTCAGCTTGGAAATGAGATAGATAAAATAAGATAGATATAAGATCTAAGTAAGGTAAAGCTTGGGTGGAGATATATGGGACAAGGTTTTGAGATGGTTTTGCTAGGATACAGCCTATTTCCCAAGAATTTGGTGTTTTTAGATAAAATCTATTCCACTGACACCTTTTTATAGCATAGTTATAATGCTTGGATGTTTACGGATTTGATACTGTTTAGATACGGCGGCGCCTTTCAGCCAAGGTGTACTAGTCTTCAAGAATATATTGCCTCGGAGTGGCGCGAAAATGGCCAGCATGACGGCCTGGACGCCGTCATCATGGCAATCGCCAACGGTTCTCGCCGAGTTCAACAGCACGTTCAGCAAGCTGCCTTGGGTGACGCTTATGGCTCCACCGGTCAGACCAATTTCCAGGGCGAGATCGTGCAGCATCTGGACAAGGTCACTTCGGATATCTTCGTAGAGGTACTCCGCCAGTCCGGTCACGTGGCGGCCATCGGCTGCGAAGAGATAGAAAGGCCGGTCATTGTCGAGGGAGATGTTGCCGACGGCTATATCGTAATGATGGACCCGCTGGACGGCTCGTCCAACATTGACGTTGGGGTGAGTATTGGCTCCATCTTTGGGATCTGGCAAAAGAAGCCTGGTGAGACGGTGAACGACGATTCTTTGCTCCGGCCAGGCAACCAGCAGGTGGCGGCGGCGTATGTAGTCTACGGTTCGAGCACTGTGTTGGTACTGGCCACCCGGAACAACGTCTACGGTTTCACTTTGGACAGCGCTTCCGGCTCCTTTGTGTTGACCCACCCCAATATCAAGATCCCCGAGAATTGCCCTTACTACAGCACTAATGAGGGCAACTACAAGGTCTTGGACCGGCCCACCCAAGAGGCGATCACCCTGCTGCGGAACAAGTATTCGCAGCGGTACGTCGGTTCATTGGTGGCAGATTTTCACCGGAACCTCTTGAAGGGCGGCATTTTCGCCTACCCAGCCGACCAGACGCGTAAAGATGGCCGCCTCCGTCTGATGTATGAGGCGAACCCTCTGGGCTTTGTGGCCGAACAGGCCGGCGGGGCTGCTTCAACCGGCCATGAGCGGATTATGGATATTGTCCCGCAGCAGTTACACCAGCGGACACCGCTGATCTTGGGCAACAAAGATGTCGTTGAGGCAACGGTGTCGGTGATTAAAGGCGGCTAGCATCATTGGTTGGCGTAAGATGTACCCTGGATGATACAGTGGGTGAAACAGTAAGGAGACATGATCTATGGATGTTCAACGACTAGTGCAGACCGCTCAGGCGCTGGTTGCCGATAAAAAGGGTATCCTGGCCGCCGACGAAAGCAGTGGTACCATAAAAAGACGGTTCGACTCGATTAACGTGGAGTCCACTGAAGAGAATCGGCGCAACTACCGGGAGATGCTGTTCCGCACCGCTGGAGTCGCCGATTTTGTCAGTGGAGTAATTCTGTTCGACGAAACTATTCGCCAGGCGGGCGCCGACGGTACGCCGCTGGTCAAGGTGCTGTCGGACCAGGGCATAATCCCCGGGATCAAGGTTGACGCAGGCACCGTTCCCCTGCCCGGCGCACCGGATGAGGTGGTGACGGAAGGCCTGGATGGTCTGCGGAATCGCCTAAAGGAATACGTTGAGTTGGGAGCAGGCTTCACCAAATGGCGGGCGGTGATCAGCATATCTGACCGCACCCCCACTTCCTACGGAATTAGCGTCAACGCCCACGCTTTGGCCCGGTTTGCGGCCTTGAGCCAAGAAGCGGGACTGGTGCCCATCGTGGAACCGGAAATCCTGCGGGACGGCGACCATAGCATCGAAAGATGCTTTGAGGTTACCGAAGAAACGTTACGGGAAGTCTTTGACCAGTTGGCCCAGCAGAATGTTCTGCTTGAGGGAATGCTGCTGAAGCCCAGCATGGTGATATCCGGTGGGTCGGCGGGCCAGCGCGCCACGCCAGAAGATGTTGCCCAGATGACTATTGATTGCTTCAAGCGGGTCTTACCTTCGGCGGTTCCGGGAGTGGTCTTCCTGTCCGGCGGAGAACCAGACAATTCGGTGACGGCCAATCTCAACGCCATCAACCAGAGAGTGGCTAAGTATGGGGCTCCCTGGCAGCTCAGTTTCTCCTTCGGCCGAAGTCTACAAGGAGCGCCATTGGTCGCTTGGGCTGGAAAAGCGGAGAACCGGGAGGATGCCGCCCTGGCATTCTATACCCGCGCCAGGCTCACCAGTGCAGCGCGGCAGGGCACTTACGTCCCGGAAGATGCGGGCAACAGCGGGGTTTCCTAAGTGCATCCTCAAGATGCGCAATACAGAGATGTGGGCACACATATGTTTTTCTGCTAGCGTAGGTGGGTTTACTTACTTAGCTTTAACTGGAGGTAATGACTTAGGTATTGCTGCGGCCGCTGCTGGTGTGTTCGCGTTTGGGTTCCCATCGGCAAAAGGCATGTGGCGCTCGGTGCGCCGAATGAAACCGTTAGGAGTTCTTGGCGGTGGTTGCCTGAGATTGATTTATGGTTGCCAACAGATTTTTCCAAATCGAAAGCAGGCGATGCCTAATATCTTATCTGCATTGGTGCGGCAAGTCGAAAAAAATGGCGGAAGGGTCGTAATCTTGGCGGTATCGGGTCGCGAATTCCTGAACCATCGGGTCAAGTTTAATAGTGGTAGATCGGTTCTTGCCTACTTGGCCTCAGAATTGAACCGCCGAGGTTGTCAGGTGGAGGTCACTTTTATTCTGTTGAATCCCAATTGCAAAGAAGCTATCCGCAGGGCGGTTATCGAAAATGCAAACGACACTCGTCACGAGCTAAAGGCTTCAGTCGAGAACTACAAAATGTACTTCGACGAAAACCCAAGGGCTAGGCTTGGCCTTTACAGTTTCAGACCTCGCCGGTTCATCTTTCTTACCGATGCTTCTGTGTTCACCCAATATTACCTCGAGGTTCCACCGGACGATTGGGACAATGGTTGCATTGGTGATTTGACTCCGGTTGAGTGTTATCCTGCAGGAACTGAGGGATACAATCAGGCTCAGGCAGAGGTGGATAGCATCCTAAAATCTCCTGATCTCGCTTGGGTTAATAGCGATACCGGAATCCCCGTCGCTATGGATGACGATTGATCCGCTATTCCAGCTTACAATCTGCCAGGAACAATCTTGAAGGCCCGAGGAATTCCCCGGGCCTTTCCGTATGCCGAGATTATTTTATCCAGGCGATGCTAGATACTAGACCTGCAACACCCCGTGCCGCTCAAATATGCGGGCCAGTTCGGCCACGCCTTCGTAGTTGGTCTGGGCGTTGGGATGGCCGAAGCACAGGCGAACACAGTTGGCCCCCTTGCCCTCCGGTGAGAACATGCTGCCGTTGTAGTAGCCAACCCCCTCGTCGAAAGCCTGGTCTTGCAGTTTCGCCAGGTCGGTGCCTTCCGGGAATTCCACCCAGACGTATAGGCCCCCTTCGGGCTTCACCCACTTGGCTGCGCCGCCAAAATTCTCGCCCAGCGCGGCCAGCATCGCGTCCCGTTTTACCCGCAACGCGTCGTTGTGCTCGTTGATGTGCTCGTACATATGGTTTCTGAGGTATTCTTCCACCGCCAGCGCCGCAAACTGGTTTACTCCGCCGCCGCCTTTGAAGCTCATGGCCCGCTTCCTGACCTCCTCAGGAGCCACCATGTAACCCAACCGCATGCCTGGAGCCACAATCTTGGAGAAGGAGCCAACGTAGAGCACCTGGCCGGTGTCGTCCATGGAACGGAAGGAAGTGACGTCCTCCCCCTCAAACCGCAGGTCGACATAACAATCATCTTCCAGAATTGGAATGCCATAAGATCGGGCAATGTCCAACGCCTTCTTGCGCCGTTCCAGGGACATAGTCCAGCCGAGCGGGTTCTGAAAGGTCGGGATAGTGTAGATGTACTTGACCTTCTTGCCCTCGTTTTGGGCCTGTTTGATAGTCTCTTCCAGCGATTCGGGAATCATTCCCTGGTCATCGCATTTGACGCTTCTGACATCGCCACCCCAGAGCCGCATCTGGCGCAACGTTCCCAGGTAAACGAACTCTTCGGTCAGGATAACGTCGCCGGGATCGGTCAGGGCATGGATAATCATGGCGATGCCTTCACCGGAACCCGACGTCAGTATCACGTCGTCAACGCTGACTTTCATGTTCCGGTCGCGTTCCAGCTTTTCGGCCACAAATTGCCGGAGTGAAGGGAGGCCCTCGGCGACCGGGTAATATGCCAGGTTCTTCCCTTCCCGGTCCAGGGCTACCTTGAGCGATTCCAGCAGACCGTCCAGCGGGAGGGTTTCCGGGTCTGGATAGGCTACCGCAAAGTCGTACTTGGCGTTGCGATTGCCACCTCGCGTAGTAATTGGCGCGTGGGCCGAGAACAGCCCCTCAAAACTAAACGGTTGAGCGTCTGCCATGGGTAATACCTCCCTTGGGCTGGTTAAACCTGTGTTGAATTGGATATTGGGGTAGTTTATCCAGACCGGGGGCCATTAGCAAGCAGCCCCGAAACCCGCTTGTGGTGATCCGGTCGAACCATGAGTGGTCTTCGGGCCGCTCCTAGACGCTGAAAAGGCCCGATCAGTTACTCCACTAATCGGATGGACAGGTCGCGCAATTGTCCCGAGTCCACCACCGACGGCGCGCCAAACAGCAAGTCAGAGCCGCTCTGCGTCTTGGGGAAGGCGATTACGTCCCGTATGGACTCGGAGCCAGTCAAGATTGCCACCAGACGGTCAATGCCCGGTGCTATTCCGCCGTGGGGTGGTGCGCCGTACTGGAACGCTTCCAGGAGGTGCCCGAATCTTGCCTCGACCTGCTCCTGGGTGTAGCCAAGAATCTTGAAAATCTTCTCCTGCAATTCCCTATGGTGGATTCTAATGCTCCCGCTGGCCAGTTCAGAACCGTTGCAGACCAGGTCGTAGGCTTTGGATTCGATGTTGCCCAGGTCTTCGGATTCCAGCAGTTGTTCGGAGTCATCAGCCGGAGCGGTGAAGGGGTGGTGCGACGAGTCCCACCGGTTCTGATTTTGGTCCCACTCAAAAAGGGGAAAGCTGGTTATGAAGGCAAAGGCCAGCGCGTCCGGGTCGGCCAGACCTAGCATTTCTCCCATATACTTGCGCATGGCGTCTAGCCAGACGTTAACCTGACGGGGCTGCCCGGCCATCAGCAAAATCAGGTCGCCGGGGCTGGCGCCCATTCTTTGAGCCACCCGGCTGCTCCATTCTACAGGCATTCTGACGCCCGGCGAGAGCAACACCTTATCCTCGGCCAGATCGTCCAGAGACCCCGTTCCCTGGAACCGGATGTGGCTCAGTCCGGCGGCACCAAAACCGCGCGCGGTTTCATCCAGACGCCGCATATCGGAGCCGGTGTTCTGGGCCAGACCGGGCACGACAAAGCCTTTGATAATGCCACCCTGTTCGATGGTGGACAGAAACACCCGAAACTCAGTCTCTCCCGCCAGGTCGGTGATGTCGGTCATTTCCAAGCCGAACCGCAGGTCAGGCTTGTCGCTGCCATAGCGGCTGATCGCTTCTTTGTGAGTTAAGCGCGGGAAGGGTTTGGTCAGTTTTTTTTCCGGGGCGACACTTTCAATCATGCCGGTGTACATCTCTTCGGCCAGACTCAAGATGTCCTCTTCATCAACGAAGCTCATCTCCAAGTCTAACTGGGTGAACTCGGGCTGACGATCTGAACGTAGATCCTCATCCCGGAAACACCGGGCAATCTGAAAATACTTCTCTATCCCCGCTACCATCAGCAACTGCTTCATTTGCTGGGGCGACTGAGGCAGAGCGTAGAAGCTGCCTTTTTGCATGCGGCTCGGCACCAGAAAGTCTCGGGCACCTTCTGGAGTGCTGTTGATCAAAATTGGCGTTTCAATCTCCAGAAACCCCCGTGCATCCAGAAAGTCACGAATATACTTGACCACCCGGTGTCGCAAAATCAAGTTCCGCTGCATCACCGGCCGACGCAGATCCAGGTAGCGGTACTTCAGGCGCAGACTCTCATCCGCTTCAACGTCATCGGTAATGTAAAAGGGAGGCGTCAGCGACGAGTTGAGGACTTTGATGTCCTGAGCCATAACCTCGACATCCCCGGTGGGCATGTTGGGGTTATCCGAACCCGCCGGACGACGCAAGACGGTGCCGCTAACCTGGATCACCCACTCAGAGCGCAACTGGTCGGCAATCTCATACGCCTCAGGCGCCACAGCGGGATTGAACACCACTTGAGCTATCCCAGAGCGGTCGCGCAGATCTACGAAGATCACGCCGCCGTGATCACGACGGCGTGACACCCACCCGCTAAGGGTGATATTACTTTCGATGTGCTCCTGGCGGAGATCACCGGAATTTGTACGTTTCAGGATTTTCCTCTCCCGTCCGGGTTTTGGGTCTGGCTGCAGGTAATTGGAGCCGTTTCAGATCAGAGTCAGCTAGAGTCCACCGAACTGCTGAAAAATGTTTTCAAATGAGCTTGCTTCAGGGGCCACCGCCTCGGCCACGGTCAATGCCAACTCAGATGGGTCACTGACCGGTGGCAGGCAGACCGTGTTCAAACAAACATGCGCCACAACCTGATTCTCGGCCAGTGCTTCGACGAGCTTGACCACTATGTTTGGGTAGGTAACCTGGGCCGCTGCGCGGAGCATTGCCTGAGTATCTGGATTTTCCAGGTGGCCTTCATTCAAATTGCCTTCATCCAGGTGGCCTTCATCCAAATTGCCTTCATCCAGGTGGCCTTCATCCAGGTGGCCTTCAATGGTAACCTCGATTGGCTCATTGAGCGCAAGGTCTACGGTCAAAGCATAGCTGGCGGCAAACTCCCCGTATACCCGGTTGGCTTCAACATAGGCGCTGAGCGTACGCTGGGCGGTTTCCCGGTAAGTCTCATCCCCGGTGGCTTGATGCAGTTTCAGCAAGCCTTGGGCCGCTGCCACATTCTCCGGCAGAGGCTTTTCCCGCACTCTCATGTGTCCCACCGCTTCTGAGTCGCTGTCCACGTCAAAAAATCCGCCGTTGCTCGTATCACCGAATTCCGCCATTAGTATCAAAGCCACTGCTTTGGCTCGCTCCAGGTACCTCTCGCTGTCTCCGGCGTAGCTGGCGGCGTCCATCAGCGCATTCAGGAGGCAGGCCCAGTCGGTCAGCAACTGGCTGGATGCTGCTGGTTTGGGCGGGCTAGAAACACTGTAGATATGACTCAGCCGTCCGGTTTGAGCCATTGCGTCCAGCTTTGCCAGGACATTGAGAGCGGTCAGCCTCAGTTCTGGTCTTCGCAGTTTCCACGCCGCCGATAACAATAACGAAACAGCCTGGGCGCTCCAACTGCTGTAACAATACAGGTCTACGGGCGGACTGGGTTGACCTTGGCGGGACTCTTTCGGCAGCCCAAAATAGTCTGAGTGCGCGCCCTGACTCCCTCGGAACCCCCGGGCTTCATCGTCGTATAGATTATTCATCAAGTAGTCGATAGTTCGGGAAGCGACTTCTCGGTAGCGGTCTTGCTCCAACAGCAAATAGGCTTCCAGATAGATTCGCGCCAGGCCGATATTGTCCTCCAGCATCTTCTCGTGCTGTGCCTCGGACCAATCTGGCGCCGGGCTGTAGCGAAAGAATCCGCCTTCTGCCTGGTCGAAGAAGGGGCTGGCGGCCATACCATCGAGGGTCTTTACCAGCATCACCCGATAAAATTCTTCCCGCGTCGTGCGAAATAGATGCAGCAACAGGCTTAATATCGGCACGCCGGGGAACTTGGGAGCTTCACCGAATCCCCCATTGCGGGGGTCGTAAGTACCGGCCACTCGGCGGGCGATACGGTCAACCAGTTCTTCGCCCAACTCGGCTCCGGCAGCAATCTTGGCCACTTCTTCGCGACGTTGGCGGAGCAGAGAGTTACCTTGATCGTAGACCTCAGGCTTCTGGTCCCGATACGTTCGCTGGACTTCCATCAACATTGCCAGCAATTGGTCTGGCGGCAGATAAGTCGCCCCAGCAATGTAGCCGCCATGTCCGGTCAGAAATACTGTGGAGGGCCAACCGCCCACGTTATATCTGAGGTTAATATCGGGCCGGTGGTCGTTATCGACTCTGACCGACACAAAATTATTATTTACATAATCAGCGACTTCTGGATCAACATAGGTTGCCTCGTCCATCACGTGGCACCAGTAACACCAGACCGCGCCAATAGAGAGCAGCACTGGTTTGTTCTCTGCTTGAGCTTGTGCGAAGGCAGAACCGCCCCAGGGCAGCCATTGAATCTGGTTTGACCCGGTTGGGGCGAGGCTTTCTCCCTCGTGGTTCTGGCTCAATATAGGATCTCCATCAGGACATCGGTTGCTATGCCGTCAAATGCCAAGCGTATGGTTATTCTTCTACCCTCAGCAATAGCACGCCGGATTACGTTAGCATAGGGCTATCAGATTTTCAATCAAGTCGACTCAAAAAACATACAAAAACATCCGTTGGTCATCTTTGGGACGTATTGAATTACAACAGTCTGTTAAAATGTTAAGTATCAAGTAATCGAATTTGGAGCATAAATTTATGCGTAAGCCGATGGTAAAAATTTCCAACTTCTCAGTAGTTTCAAATCTGGGACGTGCCGCCTGGTTTACCAAACTTAGTGTTGCCACCCTGATGTTGGGTCTATTGCTATCGGCCTGCACGATCACCGCGGTTTCCGATGGTCAAGCCAGTGATGCGGTGCTAGAGACAGTTCCGGAAGCCCGCCCCGTCTCAGTGGCCGAGACTGAGATTAACGTACTGAATCCGGTAGAGAGCGCGGCTCCGCAACTTAGTGCGCTGGATGCCGACGGAATTGTGGCGGCTCAAGAACAGGTGATGAGCGGAATTTATGAGAGGTTGGTGCCATCGGTGGTCCGTATCCGGTCGGTCCGGCAGCTTGACCAGACCGGCAGCTTGCCCGGCGTTCCTGGAACTCCGGATTTTGAACGGAGCAGCGGCTCTGGATTCGTTTGGGACGATCAGGGCCACATAGTTACCAACCACCACGTCATTGATGGAGCCGACCGGGTGACGGTGATATTTGCTGATGACACCGAGTTAGATGCCACACTCTTGGGCAGTGACCCGGACTCCGACCTGGCAGTGCTTCAGGTCGAGGATAGCGATCACCCCATGCCACCGGTGGTTCTGGGAGACAGCTCGGCAGTGCGAGTTGGCAACATCGCGGTCGCAATTGGCAATCCCTTCGGCCAAGAATTTACCATCACCAGTGGCATTATCAGCGCCGTGGGCCGCACCATTCGCAGCGGCAACAGCCAATTTTCTATTCCTCAAGTGATTCAGACTGACGCTCCAATTAATCCGGGCAATTCAGGTGGGCCGCTGCTGGATCGCCAGGGCCGGGTGATTGGGGTCAACACCCAGATTATTAGTAACAACGGGGCCAGTTCCGGCATTGGGTTTGCGGTGCCAATCAATGCCGCCAAGCGCGTGATCCCAGGATTGATTGAACACGGCCGGTATGAGTATGCCTGGCTGGGTATTAGCGGCACCACGCTGACGGGAGACACGGCTGAACTGGCCGGACTGCCCAGGAATACCAGAGGTACATTAATTATTGAGGTTGCACCCGGAGGCCCCGCCGACAAGGGTGGTCTGCTTGGCAGCGACGCTACCAGTACCATCGACGGCCTGGAATTTCCAGTAGGAGGGGATGTGATCGTTGCAATTAACGGCAACCCCATTGAGGAAATGGATCAGCTAATCACTTATTTGATCGAGAACACGAGCCCGGGGGGGAAGGTTGAGATTGAGTTTTTTAGAGACGGAGAATCGGGAGATGCTAGGGAAACCTTGACGGTTACTCTGGGCAAACGTCCTGGATTCTAGTCTGAATCAAGATCGGACAACGTAGATTATTGGTGATTATTGGTGATTATTGGTTCACTTCAATTGCGTTGTTCTATATTTAGAATGAACGAGTCAGAACGAAAGCTTCGAAGCAAATTCTATCCCTGGTAGTGGGAGTGTTTAACCCAGTCGTTACAATGCCCAACCTTACTTCTCACCGTGGTGCCGGATACTAGCAATAACAGAAAAGCCACTGGCACGGAGAAGCAATTATGAGACTAGGATTTATCGGAGCATTCATCAGCGTAGCGGTAATCATGGTCGCTTTGGGCGGCATAGCTTGGAGTTTTTACTCCGCTCCGAGTTCCTACGCCATGGAATCCGAAGGTTTGCACCGCGTCATAGACCTTGAGCGCCAGTCAATGTCCAATAATTTTTACAACCGGTCCAGCGACTAGTCGAATGGGGGTTCGTGTTTCCTCACGAACGTACCGGGGCAAAGGAAAAATCTCTAGGGGCACAACAAAAAAGGGAGCGGACGATATCCGCTCTCTTTTTTGATCCTGACTACAGCTTCAGGGCATTGGTAACCCTGGCTTGTTGGAGTCGGTGACGGCGTTTCATGCGGTTATTTGTATTTTAGTCTTTCCCGCACTATTCGAAGCGGGGGCCGTTGAGCATGAACTTCCCGATAGCTTCCTGGAGTTTCTTGGTCTGATTGTCCATATTCTCAGCGGAGGCTGCAATTTCCTGAAGCTGGGAGCTAATGTCCTTAGCGGAGGCTGACCTTTCCTCTACCGGTCTAGAAACCTGGCTGCTATAGGCGGCCATTTGCTGGGTAGCCGCCAAATTCATTGGAAACCTACTCTCAGGTGATTCCGGGAATCCAGAAAGTTGCCGATCTGAAGTTTGACCACGCATCCGTTACGGCCTCTAAAAACGTAGAAGTTGTTAGCACTAGTTTTCAGAGTTTTTTAACCAAATGTTTGCAGCGGTAAAAATTAAGGCCCCAGGATTACTCCCAGGGCCTATTATTGTGCTCAATTATGGTGCGCCCGGTGGGATTCGAACCCACAACCCCTGGGTTCGAAGCCCAGTACTCTATCCATTGAGCTACAGGCGCATTGCAGTGATTGGGTGAGAACTGGGGCGAGCGACGGGATTCGAACCCGTGGTCTCCTGTGCCACAGACAGGCGCCTTAGACCGCTTGGCTACGCTCGCCATTTGGCATTGAAGGGATATACTTCCTCTGTGCGTACCAGCATTCTTACAGCAGCTTACCCTTCAGCGGCTCACCCTTCAGCACCTTACATGGTAGCAAAAAGGTAGGTGGGTTACAAGAAGGCAATAATCCCCGCTGGCGCGTGGCGTTGAATTTACCACCTAAAGTTCAATACAATGGTGATACCTCCCGGGTGCTACACCGGGCATCCAGGATGTAGCCTAGGAAATAAGCCAGGCGAAAAGTTCTGAATTGCCTCTAAATAGGCAGCCCGGAGCCAGTAATTTTAACACGACAGAAAAGGTGGATAACAATGGCTTGGAAATCCCTGATCGCAATGGTCATCGGTTCATTATTCCTGACGGCGTGCTCAACGGTGTCAACCCCCGCCACACCGGAGCCGACTACCCCTCAAACTTCCCCGTCAACGGCATCTTCCACCGCGACAACCCCAAGCAACACATCCACCACGCCCAATGAAACATTTTCGCTACAGGCCCAAGTTGACGCCGTTGATGCTGCTCAGGGCGGAAAACTGGTACGATTGTTCCGCGATCCGCCAACCCTTGATCCTCACCTAACGACCGATAACATCTCCGGCGCTCTGGTCAACGAAGTGTACAGTGGTTTAGTCAATGTGGACTTGGACCTTAACGTGGTCCCGGACTTAGCCGAAACCATCGACGTTAGCGACGACGGTCGAACCTACACTTTCCATCTTCGCAGCAACGCAAAATTCCACGACGGCAAAACCGTGACTGCCCCGGACGTGAAGTGGTCTTTGGAAAGAGTCACCAATCCAGAAACTCAGGCACCAGTGGCCGCCCAATACCTGTCCGACATAGTAGGTGTGACTGAGAAACTCAACGGTTCCGCCAGCTCCATAGAGGGAGTTCGAGTCGTCGATGACCGCACCATTGAAATCACCATTGACGCCCCCAAGTCCTATTTCCTGGCCAAACTGACCTATCCCACCGCATTTGTGCTGGACCGGGATAATATTGAAGGCAAGGGGAATGATTGGCTTCGGCAACCCAACGGCACCGGGCCGTTTAAGCTGGCCCAGTATGATATTGGTGAAATCCTCCGGCTGGAACGAAACGATAATTATTATCGCAAACTGGCTTACCTGGATGAAATCGACTTCATATTGAGCGGCGGCACTGCCATGTTGATGTACGAGAATAACGAAATTCACTTGACCGGCGTGGGTATCGGCGACCTTGACCGGGTGTTGGACCCCAGCGAGCCTCTGAACGCCCAGCTGCAAACTGCGCCATCAAATTTCAGCGTTGATTACATTGGCCTCAACGTCGAACAGCCACCGTTGGATGATCCCAAATTACGGCTGGCCTTGAACCTCGCATTTGATCGGGAAGCCATCGCGACCCAGGTATTATCCAATTTAAGGACACCAGCCAACGGCATCATCCCCATGGGGTTTCCCTCGTATAATACCAACCTCAGCGGCTACCAATATGACCCGGAAATGGCCAGGCAACTGCTCAAAGAATCCAAATACGGTAATGACTTGGATAACCTGCCCCGTATCACCCTGAACATATCGGGTAGTTTTGGGGCCAATGTCCCCTTGGACTTGGAAGTTATACTGCAGGCTTGGGAGCAGGAACTGGGGATCCAAGTTGATATTCAGCAGACTGAGTGGGCGACCTTCCTTCAGGATCTGCATGCCCGTCGCTACCAAATGTTCACTATCGCCTGGGGAGCCGACTACCCCGATCCGGAGAATTTCCTGGACGTTCTGTTCTACACCGGGAGTGACAACAACCAGACCAACTACAGCAATCCAGAAGTGGACGCCCTGCTGGAGCAAGCCAGAGTTGAGGGAGATCAGGCCAAGCGGTTTGAGTTGTATAATCGCATTGAGCAGATGATATTGGACGAAGCTCCCTGGGTGCCTCTGTGGAACAGCGGAGAGAGTTACCTTTTGCTAAAGCCAGAGGTCAAGGGTTATTATTTGACCCCCATGACCATACCCAAGTATCGCCACGTATATATTATCAACTAAGGGGAACGCTGCTTGGGTACTTATATCGCTCGCCGTTTGTTGTGGGTGCCGGTACTATTGTTTCTGGTCTCATTCATAACCTTTGTCCTGGGGCAATTTGGGCCTGGCGACCCGGTCCAAATTCTTTTGGGCCAATACTCCGACCCGGCAGCGGTGCAGCGGATTCGAGAACAGCGCGGCCTCGACGAAAACGTCGCAGTCCAATACTATCGGTACATCTCTGGAGTCGTGCAGGGAGACTTTGGCGAGAGCTACCAGTACCGGGGCCGCAGCGTCGGAGAACTACTCGCCAAGCGCATCCCGGTATCGGCCCAGTTGAACCTGGCCGCCCTGATCATTTCCGTGGGCTTGGGCATACCCATTGGCTTATTTTCAGCGCTGAAGCAAGGTTCCATTTGGGATACTACCTCGGTAGCCGCCACCTTGCTGGCCCAGTCCCTCCCGGTTTTCTTTACCGCGCCAGTGCTCTTGCTTGTATTTGCATTGAAGTTGGATATTTTGCCAACCCACGGTTGGGGCGGGTTCTTCGATTCCAGAATCATCCTGCCTGCCCTGGTGATTGGCATTCCTGGCGTGGCGATCATCACCCGTCTGACCCGGGCCAGCACCTTAGAGGTGGTGCACCAGGACTATGTGCGCACGGCACGGGCCAAGGGGTTGGGCGAACGAGCCGTAATTACCCGTCATATCCTCCGCAACGCTCTGATCCCGGTGGTCACCACTCTGGGATTCGCGCTGGCTGGTCTGGCTAGCGGTTCATTCATTGTTGAGTTGTATTTCGGCATTCCCGGCGTAGGTCTCCTGGCCATAGAATCCCTCTTTGCCCGGGATTACCCCATCATCATGGCCGTAGTAATCATTGGAACAACGCTATTTGTCCTGGCGAACCTGCTGATCGACCTGGCTTATCCTTTCCTAGACCCCAGAATACGTTTGGGAGGCGGTAATATTGGCGGGTGAGAATACGACTACAGTACTGACCGGGTCGCCGAGTCATGGCCGAAGTTACATGGCCCTTTCTCTGCGGCGGCTGCGGCGTAAAAAGCTGGCCATGTTTTTCCTGGGAATCATCGTCATCATGTATGGGGCCGGCATCTTTGCTTCCGTGGTAACCCCCTATGGCTACAACGACCAGGACCTGTCTATCGCCAAACAAGGCCCCAGTGTCTGGCATCCCTTTGGCACTGATCGTTTAGGCCGGGATATGTTGACCCGCGTCATCTTTGGATTGAGAACCACGGTGATCATAACCGTTACGTCGTTAGTTGCCGGTAGCCTGTTCTTGGGAATCATCCTGGGCTTGATCAGCGGCTATTTTGGAAAGCTGGCTGACAGCGTCATCATGCGGGCTGGCGAGGTGACCTCGGCGTTCCCTGAAGTGTTCCTGTTGTTGATTATTGTGGCCACTTTGCGGCCCCGAATCGTCGTTTGGGTACGGGCATTTGAGGACGCTACGGGGATAGATTGGATCGTAAAACTGGGTATAGTCGACTTTGCGGTGGTATCTTTTGCCCTGGCCGTATTCTCCTGGTTCGGCATGGCCCGCCTGGTCAGAGGGCAGGTGCTTCAAGTGCGGGAAAACCAGTATTCAGAAGCCGCTCGGGCGGTTGGAGCGTCTACCGCTCGTATCTTGCGGGTGCACGTATTTCCCAACATCATCAGCCCGGTAATTGTGGCCGTCTCGGCTGGGCTGGCCGCTTTTGCTGGCGCCGAGCTATTTCTCAGCTTTATTGGTATTGGTGTTCAGCCCCCCACGCCAAGCCTGGGCCGCATGATTTTTGAGGAAAGCAGCATCTCGGTGCTGCGCAGTGACCCGCACCTGCTCTTGTTTCCGGTGATCACTGTCTCTATTTTGCTGTTCTCTTTCAACCTGCTGGGCGACGCAGTCAACGACGCCTTCAATCCCCGCACCCGTTGACCGGGCTATTTTAAGACAGTTAGCCAACATGAGTCATCCCGAATTTTCCGGCCAGATGGCGGGTTGTGGATGACCCTAACAAGTCGCAGGCGGTAACTCCCTCTCCCTCGATGGGAGAGGGTTGGGGTGAGGGTGAGTCCCCCTCCCTCTAACTCCCTCC
>MUCJ01000029.1 GCA_002816715.1 SAR202 cluster bacterium Casp-Chloro-G3
GGCCCTCTTGTACAGATACGAGTGATGGGTTCAGAGGAGCGATTTTCTGCCGATACGCGGGGTCGAATTGCCATAATTAGAATTGCTGTTGGTTGAGTCAGTTTCGAAGTCCAATATGCCGATGGGTGCGACCCTCACCTTCTTGAGGGCTCACTGCGCGACAGTATATGTGGGGCCTGACAACTGCCCCTTCTCCCTTGCCGGCTCCTTCTCCCTTGATGGGAGAAGGCTGGGATGAGGGTGATACCCCTCACCTCAGTCCTCTCCCACATGGGGAGAAGATACCGTTCCCCAAAACTTCCGCGTATCTAGGACCCGTATCTAAACCAATGCCAAAGTGGAATCTACAGGGTAGGCGATACCGTCTATGCGGGTTTCACCTTGGTATTGGTATAGGACCAATGTATCAGAGAGGTTGAGGGCATACCATCCGACCTGTCGCGTACCCAAAATAAGCAATGTGGGGTATCATAGGTGCAGACAAAATCAGAAGGTGCAGTGTTAATGTTTAGCTATTTAGACCACCTGGAATGTACCCAGTGTGGCAAGACCTTCCCCCACACTCAATTAAGCAAGATCAGCGCCTGCTGTGGCAAGGTGCTCTTCGCCCGCTACGACCTCCCCAGGATGCGTCGAGAAGTTGACCGCAATTCCTGGCAAGACCGGGTGACCACCATGTGGCGGTTCTCAGAACTGATGCCGGTGGAGAATCCAGACAACGTGATAACCCTGGGCGAGGGCGCCACGCCGTTGCTGCGGGCGCCCAAGTTAGAAAAGAAGCTGGGTCTGAGTAGCCTCTATATTAAAGAAGAGGGCCTGAACCCCACCGGCTCATTCAAAGCCAGAGGTATCTCAGCGGCGGTATCCAAGGCCTTTGAGTTAGGCGCTACCGGTTTCACCATGCCTTCGGCGGGCAATGCGGCGGGTGCGGCGGCGGCTTACGGCGCACGAGGCCAATTGCCGGTCAAGGTTTTTATGCCCAAG
The DNA here is from genome assembly GCA_002816715.1 of SAR202 cluster bacterium Casp-Chloro-G3. Lineage (GTDB taxonomy): Bacteria > Chloroflexota > Dehalococcoidia > Lucifugimonadales > UBA3495 > Casp-Chloro-G3. Next base: position 985 of record MUCJ01000029.1, read on the forward strand.
GACGCTCCGTCGGCCAATAAGAAAGAGTCGTTCATGGCCGGTTCGGAAGTGAACCTGGTTGACGGGTTGATCAGCGACGCCGGACGCATTGCGGTGGCCGTAGCTGACGAACAAAACCTCTTCGACCTCTCAACTCTGAAAGAGCCGTACCGCGCTGAGGGCAAAAAGACGATGGGGCTGGAAATAGCCATGCAGTTGGACTGGAAGATGCCCGACGCCATCATCTACCCCACCGGCGGCGGCACCGGCATCATCGGCATGTACAAAGGCTTTCAAGAATTGCTGGAGTTGGGCTGGATTGAGGGCAAGCCGCCCAAGTTCATTGCGGTGCAGGCCAGCGGCTGTCAGCCGATAGTGAAAGCGTTCCAGGAAGGTAAGGATTCAGCGGAACCCTGGCCCAACGCGGCCACCATTGCCGACGGACTGCGGGTGCCCGGCCCCTTTGCCGATTATTTAATCCTGCAGGCTATCAGAGAAACCGGCGGCACCGCCCTGGCCGTAGAGGACGCTGAAATGGTCGATGCCATGTACGAAATGGCGGCCACCGAAGGCGTCATCGCCTGCCCGGAAGGCGCAGCCACGCTGGTCGGCCTGAAGCGTCTGTTGGAGCAGGGCTTCCTTCAACCGGACGAGACTATAGTTTTGCTGAACACTGGCTCCGGCTATAAGTACCTGGACTTGATCAAAGAATCGGCGCAAGGATAGAACTGCCATTCTTCTCTTTGTTAACCGGCCCACGATTCCTAATAATCTCGTCGTAGTTCCCCATGATGACCGCGACAATTGCTCGGTTATACTCCCCAGGGAGTTGTCACCGGAGGGATGATCGTGGAAGTAGTGCTCAGTTCACCTAGAGGATTCTGCGCCGGAGTGGTGCGGGCCATTGACGTGGTCGAGTTGTGCCTGAAACGGTACGGCCCTCCGATTTATGTAAAGCATCAGATCGTCCACAACCCCTACGTGGTGGCTGAATTAGAAAGCAAGGGCGCTATCACCGTTGAGAATGTGGAGGAAATTCCACCCGGCTCGCGGGTGGTGTTCTCGGCCCACGGCTCACCCCCTGAAGACTTTGAGAAGGCGGCGCAACTTAATTTAACGGTGATTGATGCCGTTTGTCCGCTGGTGACCCGCGTGCACAATGAGGCCAAGAAGTACCATCGCGAGGGCAAGCGAGTTTTGCTGGTGGGCCACCGGGGGCATCAAGAAGTCATCGGCACTATGGGTCAGGTGCCCATGACGCTGGTGGACGATGCCGCCAACAGCGAGATTCCCAACTGGGACGCTCAATCTGAAGTTGCTGTACTGACTCAGACCACCTTGTCGGTGGGCGACACCGCCAACGCGATTAAAGCGATTCAGGCCCGTTTCCCACGAGCGGTGGTACGAACTGACATCTGCTACGCCACCACCAACCGCCAGAATGCGGTGAACCAGATGACCGCGTTGGTGGACCTGGTGCTGGTGATCGGCGCGGAGAACAGTTCCAATTGCAACCGCCTGCGCGACGTGGCAGAGGCTGCCGGTGTTCCGGCCCACTTGATCAACGGCCCAGCGGAAATAGACCCCTCCTGGTTAGAAGGTATCGAAAAAATAGGGGTTACTTCCGGCGCATCTACGCCGGAAGTGCTGGTCGAAAGCGTGATCCAAGCTTTGAACCCGGAAAAGGTGACTCTGCTCACCGGGGCGGACGAGGACGTTTCGTTTACCTTGCCCCGAGAATTACGCTGATAGTGGCCCAGGATGACCTTTCGACCCAGCTCAGGGTAAGCGTGACAGGCCCGTTCGTGGTGAGCCTGTCGAACCACAACGCCCCATGAGTTCTTGCGCGCCTGCCCAGGCAGCCCAGTCTCCCCACGCCAGTCTTCCGGTATAGTCTTTCCATGTTCCGGTCGTTTCAGCGGCAGGGAGACCCGGTATCGGTAGCGCAGCGGATATTCTCAATCCCCACCTTGGTCTCAATAGCCCTGGCCATTGCCTTGCTGGTATTCCTGGCGCTCCGTTTCGACATTGACCTGACCGACACCTGGCAGCAGATTAGAAGCGGCAACCCCTGGCTCCTAACCCTGGCGGTGATCGTTCACTACACCACGTTCATATTTCGGGGAGCGCGCTGGCGACTGCTGCTACAAAACGCTCAAGGCCCGAACCGCTGTCCGCCGGGAGTTCTCTACTGTAGCGAGCTTACGCTGCTGGGTTGGTTTGCCAACTCGGTGGCCTGGTTCCGGTTGGGAGACGCCTACCGCGCCCACCTTTACCAACAAGAGCAGCATGAGTCATTTTCCCGAACCGTCGGCACCATTGTCTCGGAGCGCGCGCTGGACACCGTGCTGGTTGTTGCCCTGCTGCTGGTGTCGGTTCCTTTCCTGGTCAGCCGAGGATCAACCTCTTCCTGGACGGTGTTGGGCATCGCTCTATTATTGCTGACGATTTTAGCCGTCGCGCTGTTCATCATCGGGAAATCCGGTGATCGACTGAAGAGACGGCTCCCCGGCTGGTTGGCGGAACGCTTTCAACATTTTCAGGAAGGCGTCATCGGCAGCTTTGGACAAATCCCCCTGGTTACCCTGCTGGGACTGATGGGATGGCTGGCCGAAGTGGCCCGGCTGTACCTGGTCACCCTGGCGTTGGGCATACCATTAAGCCTGGCGTTGATAGTCTTTATCACGCTGGCTAACTCGCTGCTGACGCTGGTGCCCACGCCGGGCGGTGTGGGGGCAGTCGAGTCGGGGGTGGCCGGACTGCTGGTGCGCATGTCGTCGGTGGCGGCCAGCGGCGCGGCGGCCCTGGTGTTGGTAGACCGCACCATCAGCTACGTGAGCATCATTCTAACCGGGGGCATCATCTTCTTGACCCGGCACGCGTACCGGCGGCGGGTTGCCAGAAACGATGGGTTGGATGAGAATGCTTAGCCATTGTCACTGCTGGCGCGGGTGCCAGAACTGGAAACTGGAAGTCTGCGGCAATGGTCGAGAGCCTGTCCAAAAAGCAAAGTCCTCCCGCTTAGCAAGGGGGAGATCAAGTGGGGATTACCATTCCGGGCGGGGTGGACGGCTCATCAGTTCGGCGATGGCCTCTTTGGCGGGTAGTCCCTCAAATATCACTCGCTGGGTGACCTGGGCTATCGGCATTTCTACATCTAATTCTTGGGCCAACTTCAATGCCGCGCCGGTGGTGATTACCCCTTCAGCCACGTTATCCATAGACGCACGAATCTCCGGCCAGGTCTTGCCTTTGGCCAGTTGCTCTCCGACATGTCGATTTCGACTCAACCGACTGGCACAGGTGGCGATTATATCACCCAGTCCGGCCAGCCCAGCAAAGGTCAGGGGCTGCGCGCCGGCTGCTACTCCCAACCGGGTCATTTCGGCCAGACCTCGGGTGATGAAGGCGGCCTTGGTGTTGTCGCCCACTTCCAGACCGTCGGCGAATCCTGCTCCCAGGGCGATGATGTTCTTCAAGGCGCCACCTAACTCAACGCCCACCACATCCTGACTGGTGTAAACCCGGAAGGTGGGAGACATCAGTATGTCCTGCACCTCGGCCAGCTTGTCGCCGTCCCGGCCCGCGATGACGGTGGAGGCTGGCTTACCCTGGACGATCTCCTGGGCCAGATTGGGTCCGGACAAGACACAGATTCCAGGATGGAGCGACGGGGCCAGTTCCGCCGCCATGATCTGACTCATGCGCTTGCCGCCGGGCATCTCCAACCCCTTGGCTACACTCAGGACTGCGGCGTCGGGAGGCAGAAAAACTTTGATCTCCCTTAAGTTAGCCCGGAAACGGTCCGACGGTACTGCGACGATCACCAGGTTGGCTTCACCGACGGCTTCAGCAGCGTCACCAGATGCTACCAAAGACTGAGGAAAGGTTACAGATGGCAGGAACCGGCGGTGTTCCCGGTGGGAGTTGAGGTCATCGGCTTCACTGGAGGTACGGGTGAGGATGGTAACCGGGATGCCGGTACGGGCCAGAATAATGCCCAGCGTAGTGCCCCAGGTGGTCGCGCCGATTATGGCTACCTTATTGACCACTATTGATTACGCCAACGCTCTGTTCGTGGTGGCACGGCGATCAGACCAACTGGGCTGGTCACTCAATTTTGGCTGCTGGAACACCCAATCGACGCTCGGTGCCGTGCATCAGCCGCTGAATGTTATCCCGATGCTGCCAGATAATCACAGCCCCGCCAACTACAGCGTACCAGGCGTAAGTGGTGGAATACATTCCCAGAAATGCCAGAGCCAACAGGGACAGGCTGGCAGTCATTACGCCAGTAACCGACCCCAGAGACAGGTACCGGCTAATCAGCGTGACGGGAATAAACACCAGCATTCCGATGATTGCCGCAATGGGAGCGATCATAGCCAGCACTCCCATGCCGGTGGCGATGCCCCGACCGCCTTTGAAATTCAGAAATATCGGCCAGTTATGACCGGCCATCGCCAGCAGACCCGCCGCCACCTCTCCGCTGGTGGTACTCAAGATTTCCCGGGCCAGCAACACTGCCACGACGCCTTTGCCCAAGTCCAGCACCAGAACCGCCGCGGCCATGCGCCCGCCGCCGGTACGCAAGACGTTGGTCATGCCGGTGCGCCCGCTGCCGTATTCCCTGACGTCTACGCCACGGAACCAGCGTAGGAAAAAATATCCCCAGGGAATGGAACCCATCAGGTATGCCAGCGGCAATAGCACCAGGTATTTGACGGCTAACGGGGCCTGTCCCAAAGTGAAAAACGCCACAATTACCGCTAAGAGCAGCAATGGCAGCGCGGCCAAAAATAACAGCGTGGGGTAGATTGATCGCTTCATCCTTCCCTGAACAGCAACCTCAAATGGGTTCGGCTAAAGTCGAATGTATCGCGGATTTTGTTCTCCAGATAGCGTTTGTAGGAGAAGTGTATCAGCTTGGGGTCATTCACTGTAAATACAAAAGTCGGCGGATTTACGTCAACTTGACGTAACCGAGTGACGCGCAGACGCTGACCTCGATTCTTTCTCACCATGGGGGGCTGATGGTCAACCAAGGCCCCGGCCAAAAGGTATTGAAGCTCACGGGTGGGCACCCAGTGCATTCGCTCTCGGTGCAGTTCCAACACCGTTCTCATCAAATTGTCGATGCCGTGTCCATGCAGGGCAGAAATAAAGCTGATCGGCGTGTAGGGCATGAAATGGAGCGACTTCTGAATTCGATCAATCGCCCGCAGTTTAGAATAGCGGTCTTTATCCGTAATCAAGTCCCACTTATTGACCACCACGATCAGGCCCTTGCACAAATCCCAGGCCAATCCAGATATGTGCGCATCCTGAGCAGCCGCCAGTTGAGTGGCATCGGTGACCAGGAGAGTCATGTCGCTACGTTCCACGGAGTTTACTGCCCGGAGCACGCTGTACTTCTCGATACCGCGCTCTACTTTGCCCGGTTTTCTGATACCCGCAGTGTCTATTGCGGTCATGTCACGCCCTTGATACACGAAATCGGTGTCCAGGGCGTCACGAGTCGTACCAGCAATGTCGCTGACAATGGAACGGTTCTGTCCCAACAGGGCGTTGAGCAGCATCGACTTGCCGACATTGGTGCGGCCCACTATGGCCAATTTAAGCCTGGCGGGAGTGGGACGCCGAACCGTTTCCGAGCCTACCTCGTCCGAGTCGTCGCCTTCGGGGTAGGCTTCCGCCGAGTCGCCCTCCTCCGAGTAAAATTCCTCAGGATCAGGCGGAATTGGAAGCTTGGACAGCACCTGATCCATCAAGTCATAAATGCCTCGATTGTGATATGCGCTGACCAGCACGGTATCGCCAATGCCCAACTGGTAAAACTCAGAGGCGCTGAACTCCCGATTGTCGTTATCGACTTTATTTACCACCAGGATCACCGGCTTATTGGAGCGGCGCAATCGCTGGGCTATTACCTGGTCGGCGGCGGTCACACCCTCAATGGCATCAGTCAGGAAGAGAATCAGATTGGCCTCAGCCATAGCCATATCCGCCTGCTCCTGAACCATCTCCCGAATTTGCCCCTCCGGGTTCGTTTCCAACCCGCCGGTGTCCACCAGGATAAAATTGAACCCTGCCCAGGTCACTTCAGACAGCAGACGGTCGCGGGTGGTGCCCGGGACGTCTGACACAATTGCATGACGCCGGGCCAGGATGCGGTTGAACAGGGAGGACTTGCCCACGTTGGGCCGCCCGATGATTGCGACTACGGGCGTGCGTACGGATACACCAGGGGATTGCTGGTCGCCAGCCACGCCTTGGGCTGCATCAGTAGATATTTGAGAAACCATATTCGCACCGCCGGAAGGGTCTACCTCCCGCTAAAAATGAACTCTAACAAAGCTTTCTGCCCGTGCAGACGGTTGTGAGCCTGCTGGTAAACCACCGACTGCGGGTGCTCGAACATTCCAGGCTCCACCTCTTCGCCGTAGTGAGCGGGCATGTCGTGCATGAACAAGGCATCTGGTTTGGCCTGGGCCAGCAACTTGGCACCCACAGTGTAACCTTGAAAGGCCTCCAGACGCGTTCCCGACTCTGCTTCGTCGCCCATACTGGTCCAGACATCGGTGTACACCACGTCGGCATCACGCACAGCTTCCGCTGGGCTGGTTACCGCCCAGACATTTGAGCCCTGGTTAAACGCCAACTGTTGGGCCGACTTCAGGGATGCCTTATCTAGATTATACCCCTCTGGCGCGGCAATGGCGAAACTCACCCCCACCGGGGGCAGTCCCAGGCAGAGACTGCGGGCAATATTATTGCCATCGCCGATGTAAGCCAGCTTCATTCCGTCCAATTTATTCTTGTGTTCAGTGATGGTGAGCAAGTCGGAGATCGCCTGGCAAGGATGCTCCCAGTCGGACAAAGCATTGATCACCGGAACGCTGGCGTAACGAGCCAACTCCTCCAGATGCTGATGGGAGTACACCCGGGCAATGATGCAGTCCACATAGCCGGAGAGCACCCGCGCCACGTCGCGTACCGGCTCCCGACCGCCCAGGCCAACTTCCTGGGGACTGAGGTACAGGGAGTAACCGCCCAGTTCCTCTATACCCACCTGAAAGCTAACCCGGGTACGCAGGGAGGGTTTTTCAAAAAGCAGGGCAAACTTCTTGCCTTTAAGGACACTACCGGCATCCCCGGCTTTCATTTGCTGGGCACGCAGGATTACCTGGCGGGTCTCGTCGGCAGAAAGATCGGCAATTGAAATCAGGTCTCGTTTATCAGCCATATGAACGGTACTCCGAAAGCTGAATCATATATGAAATCCTGAGCACCTTCAAGCTGGGGTGACAATCTCCCTGGAACGCATCTGGTTTCATAGGCCCCACCCATTCTAGACAAGCAGGAGGACGCTACTTGGTGAGTGCGATGATTCAGCCTGAAATGACGGGGCGGAACTGACCGAGATCGACCGCAACCGCCTGACCTTCAAGGTGGAAGTCCTCCACCGGGAGACCAAGATTGGGGAGGGCACCCACCGGCGGGCGATAATTACGCTCCAGGGGTAACGGCGAGCGTGGGGACACAACCGACCTGAGCCTTGGCCGTTTTGGCTACCAGATTCTCGGCAACAACCGATAACGCACCCGCTGGGCGTATTCTTCATAACCGGCCAACTCAGCCCGCAACGTTTTGTCCTCCAGGTAGGTGCGCAGAATCAAAACCACCACGGCCATCCCTGAGACAGTGAATCCCCACCAGCTTTCCAGAATCAAAGGCATCGCCACGGTAATGGCCAGCATGGCGACGTAACTGGGATGGCGAACGTAGCGGTAGGGCCCATCGGAAACAACGGTATGCCCCGGTCGGTCTGAATCCGAACCAGGGCCTCAAAGAACCGGTTTACCGCCATCGCCCACGTGACCACGCCCAGCGCCACCACCCAGAGAATCACACCAATCATTGGCAACACGACCGGCAATGGCGGCGACCAGCCGAATCGCTCATCTAGTCCGGCCACGACCCAAATACCCAGGGACACGCTGAAGGCCAAGAAAGGAGACATCACCTTGTCCCAGGTCTTGGCATCCTTCTTAATCCCACCGTGTCCCCGCACCGCCAATACTTCCGGGTTCACTCTCAGCAAGACCAGGGTTATGAATACCGTAGCTCCCAAGGAAAGCCCCACGTAGACCCAGCCCATTAGCCAGTCCCAGCGACCCGCGGATAACATCAAAATGGCTGCCAACACCGGAAGCCCACCGGCCGATTTAATCAACCATTTCCGGATTCCGGCGGTGATGTATTTTTCCTTGGCCAAATCAGCTTCCGCGCTTGATGCTCTGTTCATCGGCCTCCCGGTAATTTAACGCTGGTTATTTGACCTCCTTACAATAGGCCTTGAGCGTGCAAGGAGCATGAAAATATCAGATCAAAGTGTAAGCAATTCGTGCAAGCGATTCAGGCCAACGACGAAACACGGGCGTTTAAACAAAAGCCCGGCGAACTATTAAGCGCGCCGGGCCGGAAACAGCGATTGATTTTGGAAAGGTCTTACAGGTTGAACTGGGGGTCCTGATAGTTGTAGTCCTTCACGTAGACCTGCAGGCGTCCCCGGTTGGTGTCGGCGACAATCAGGCGGTTGTTGTCCCGGTCGAAGAAGCAGCCCATGGGCATGCGGAATTTACGCTGCTGATCGACCATGTCGCTAACCTGGTTGCGGCGCTTGACCATGTCCGGGTTGGCATCCAGGGACATCTTGCCCCAATCCGAGACGTCGACCGCGTCGCCGTACAGGTAGGTCAAGGGACGGGCTTCTTTGTCGTAGATGACCACCCGCTCGTTCATCCAGTCCACCACATACACGTCGCCATCGTTGTCAATGCACACGCCGGTGGGATGGTTCAGAGAACCGGCACCGGTGCCAGCATGCCCAAAGGTCAACAGGTGCTGGCCTTCCGGAGTGAATTTCTGCACCCGACTGTTGCCCCAGTCAGTTACGTAAACGTTGCCTTCGGCGTCAAGACTTATGCCAGAGGGCATCTCCATCTGGCCTTCCAGATCGCCTTTCTCGCCAAAGCCGCTCAAGTACTGGCCGTCTTTGGTGAACTTCTGGATGCGGCTGTTGAAGGAATTGACCACCCATAGATTATCATCGGCGTCGAAGCAGATACCGGCAGCGCCATTAATTTGGCCGGGGTCATCGCCCTTCTCGCCCCAAGTCCTCAGGTATTCGCCTTCTTTGTCAAAAATGCTGATCTGGCTTTTCCACTCATCAGAACCGTAAACGTTCTCGTCTTTATCGACCGCGACTCCGGTGAGCCAGGTAAAGATCTGGACGTTGTCGTTTCCGCCGTAGACCGGGCCCTTTCGGCCAAACTCGCTGATGAACTCCTGGTCAATGGTGCATTTGCTGATACGGGTGCTGGGATTTTGCTCGCCAGAACGATTGGCCACGTACAGCACGCCCTCTTTGGTTGAGACCACGCCGACCGGCTGGCTAAAACCCATGCCAGCCTGAGCGTTACGGCCAAGGTTATGACTGTACAGCCAGGCTCGACCGGCAACTATTGTATTGAGCGCCATATTTAAATCCTCCTGGATGAATTTTCAAGGGAAGGTTTTCCATTCCACCGCCATCCCAAGGGACGGAATATTGGGCTGATATGCCCATTTAGGTGGGCTTTTCAAGGAGCCCCTTTAAAGGAATCCTCACCAACTTTAAAACAAAGGCCGGGGAACCACCCCTTGGGTAAGTTCACCCGGCCCTGAAGGTCAGTTCCTTCTGGTGGCCTCTCGCAATTTGAGGGCCAGGGCTGTCATCACGGTTACTTCAAGATAGCCATTTTCTCAAATTTACCGTTGACTATGGGGCTGGCGTCCATACCGAGCCAGTCTTCTACGATCGCGGTGTAGTCGCTGCGGAAGTCCCAGTTGGGTACCAGGTCGCCCTGTTCCAGGTCTTCGCTCTTGGCCGAAGGATATTCGCCGTAGAGGCCACCCTTCACCTGATTGCCGATGAAGAAGCTAGCGCCAGCGGCACCGTGGTCGGTGCCGGAGCCATTGTCATGGACTCGGCGGCCAAACTCAGAGAACAGGTACATGATGACGTTGTCGCCAGCGTCGTGCTCTTTCAAGTCTTGGAAGAATGCGGATATGCCATCGGAAACGTCCTTCCACAGCATCGGGTGACCGGCCATCTCACCAGCGTGGGTGTCAAAGCTGGCGTGTTGGGTGTAGAAGATACGGGTTCCCAGGTCGGCAAAGTAGACCTGAGCGATGTCTCGCAAATGCATGGCAATTGGCGAATTGGGGTACTCGACGTTGGAACTGTACAGCTCCGGGGCTACCTTGACGATGTCAGCGCCGACCATGGCGTCGATGCCGGTGGAGCGCAGGTAGTCGGTGACGAAGCTGCCGCCAACGGTGGGGGAGTACATGCGAGAGAACAGGTCAAGAGCCTTGGCCCGCTGGGAGGTATCACTGATACCAGTCAGCAGACCGTAGGTGCTCAGGTCGGCGATAGCGGCGACCGGGACACCAGGAACGGCCAGCGCGCGGGGCAGGCCATGACCAAAGTTAATGGCGGTCAAGACGTTCTCTTTGCTGGGATCCATCTCACGGGCGACACGGCCAGCCCAGCCCTCGGTTCCAACCTTGTCCGGCTCACAAGTGTGCCAGATATCCATGGAGCGGAAATGGGAGCGAGGGGAGTCTTTGTAACCAACGCCGTTGACGATGGCTACATTGCCCTGGTCGTAAAGTTCCTTGATCCCACCCATGCTGGGCATCAGCCCATAGGTGTCGTCAATCTTGATAATATCTTCCCGCTCGTACTTTACAATCGGACGATTGTCATAGTAGAGGGGGTCATTGTAAGGGATCAGCGTGTTGAAATAGTCGTTGCCCCCGGTCAACTGTAAGACGACTATGACCGGGTCTTTCTTGGTTGAGGTCATGCCAATTTCTCCTTCCGTAGTATTAAGCCAGAATTAAGACGTAGCTTTAAGCAAACGTTAGCTTGGGATATAGACTAGCCGAACTGGTACTCAGTGGTGGCGCCGATCAGGGCCATGATCTCGCCGAGGCGTTGTTTGGCGGCGGCTTCGTTGGACCAGTCCAGATCGCCGTCGCTCTTGGCGTTATCGACCAATTGCTGGCGGGTCTCCTGATTCAGTTCAACAAAACCCATGTGCTCAGCGGCGGCGTCTACCATCTGTTCCGGAGTCTTGACGCCCTCAGCTTGGATGAGGTCAAGAATCTTTCGCATTCCAGGCAGTTCGGTATTGGCAACCCGGTCGGCCACAAAGTTGACTCGGGCCAGCAGGGAGCCGCTGTTGATCCACTCGGTGCCGGTGTGCCAACCTTCCACGCTGGGGGGGTCCAGGATGGCCTGACCCATGTAGCTAGGCTCTTTCCCGATCTGGAGAATACCCGGCTCAGGGAACTGGAATTCTTCAACCATTTTCAAGGTACCGGCAACCACTTCCGCCGGGCTCTTGATCTTGGAGAAGCGGGCGTTCTTGAAAAATTCAGAGTTGAACATCATACGAAGCACAGGCTTGATCTCGTAATTGTTCTCCTCAAAGGTGGCAATCATCGCGTCCAGGGCCTCTTCGTCACGGGCTGGCTCGATAGTCCAGGACGGAACCTGAGGTTCGTCGGCGACGAAGAAGTTGTACAGGTGGCGGCAGATGAAGCGGGCGGTGGCGGGCTGCTGAACGACGATGTCGATGATGTCTTCGCCGTTGAGATTGCCGCTCTCGCCCAGGAAAGTCTTATCGCCGTCGTCGTGGTCTTCTTCGCGATACTCGAAGTGCCAGGGGTAACGGCCGTAAGGCTGGCGGGGGAGCTTGGCCCGAATAGTCCAGCCGGTGAAGGCGCGGGAGGCTTCCCGAACGTCGACTTCGGTGTAGTTGCTGACGCCCATGGAGAACAGTTCCAGAAGCTCACGCCCCCAGTTCTCGTTGACAGCCTCACGGTGGTTCTCGTTATTGTCCAGCCAGAAAATCATGGCCGGGTTCTTGGAAATCTGTACCAATAGTTCCTTGTAGCTGCCCAAGCCGTATTGCCGGAACATCTTGATCTGTTCCAGCATCTGGTCACAGTTATCCAGCTTGGAGTTGCCGGTGGCGAAGACCTGATGCCAGAACAGGGCGATCTTCTCTTCCAGCGGCTTCTGGGTGCTGATCATCTGGTACATCCAGTTGGCCTGGCCAGACAGGGGGTTCCCACCAGGGAGCAAGAAACTGGGGTGATAACGCAGCATTAAAGCCATTTTGCCGCTTTCCAGTTCTTCTGGTGGACTGAGCAATTCCTCAACAACGGCTTCATAGCCTTGGGCTACCTTTTGTTCCAGTTCATCCCGTGACGCCCCAAAACCTGCGCGGCGCATCAAATGGGACATGAGAGCCAGGTCATCCTTATGCGACATCCTATGCCTCCTTCCGTGATATGTATCCATATGTGGCCAAGAGCGCATTGCGCCCTATATGCCTAGCATTGATGGGTAAATCATATTCCCGAAGACTGATCGTGTCAACCATTTTGGGTCGGTTTAATGATTTTGGATCTCTTTTGATATTCATTATAACCTAGAAATGGGAATAAAGGAAGTTTGGGGGTTTCATAGGGTGCACCGGGTTTTTGTTAGGCCGCAAGAGGTATAGGCAGGGATTGTCGATCCCACCATTGACTCCAGCGTTGGCTGCTGCGTAACAGGGCACGTAAGGCCAACACCCCTTTGATGCCCGGCTCTAACCAGCGCATTCCCGCTTGCTTCACTCGAACCCCCACTACATGCCGGTTGGCACTCTCCACGGCACCGCTTCCTATGGGATACCCGGCTGCCCGGTATTCATCGTATTTCATCCGCTGCCGCTGGTTGGTGAAGTAATTCAACTCTTTAGCAAAGCCCTCAGAGTCTTGGGCCTGCAGGTCCCGCCATTGGGCCAATAATTCCTCTACCTTGCCCCCAGCCAGCCGATCTTTAGCCGCTTCCACCCAAGGGGCTACCTGGCAACTTCCCTCACCCCACAGTGACCGTCCCATTGCCCATAGATGCTGGGTGGCATGGTAGAAGTCCAGAATTTGCACTCCCCCAGGCCAGTGGTCTTCCGCTAGATGCCAAATCCAGGGGGCTCCATCCCCTAATACGATAACTTGTTCCGCTTCCTCCAACCCCTGGCGATAGCTCTCCAACCACGCCAGCTTTCCCAAGGTAGCCACATCGCCGGTATGCACCACATAGCGCCACGCCACCGATGCCTCCGCCCATTCCGGGGGCACCCACTCGACCCCGCCAATGGCAGCTACCTTCACCTCGTGATAACCATCTCGGTAGGGCGCCATCACTCCATCCAGGGCCACCACTAGCCAGGGATAGTGGTTTTCCACTGGGGGCAACTGGTGATTCTCGAAGGCCCGGGTCATCTGGACCATTTCCTGCTGCTGCCAGGTTTGCCCGATCCCTTCCGTAACCTCTTCAATTTGGCTGGGGCCTACCGTCACCCCACATAGCTGGGCCAGCCGCTGGCTCGCCGGGCTGAAGGGTAGTTCTGCTCCCAGCAAAGCCATCGCCTCCACCAAGCGTGGGGAGCGACCACTCTGGTCGATGCCCAACTGTCGGTCCAGGGGGGCCCAGGTGGTGTGACACTCAGCACAGTAATAGCAACATCGGGGCAATACCATCTCTCCCAGTAGCAGGTGCACTCTCTTGGGACGTTGTCCCAGCCAACTGGTTTCCTGGCCACACTGAGCACAGCCGGGGTGGAGTCCCTCCCGACGGACCTCTTCCTCCTGAACCAGGGATTCCTCCATCAGCCGGCACAACAGCCGGTGACCACTTGCTCGCAAACCGTCTTCCAAGGTACGCAATTCACCCTGGCGGTGCTGCACCAGCCATCGAGCCAACTCCTTCATATCCTCTGCAACGGCTTCCATTAACTGCTCTGCCAACCCATCGACTGTGGTATCATTCGGTACCATGATGCCCTCCGTAGCTCGGCGGTTATCCGCTCGGGGTTCTTTCACTACGGAGGGTATCTCTTTTCTTAACAAAAGTCAGGTGCACCCGGTTTCATACAATACATTGGTGTTACTTAAACACCAACAAAACACTATCGCACCTGTCCTTGCATCCCCGGCATTGGTGCCCTAAACTGGCGTCAAATCAAACTGCCGGGGATGGACTGATGAGCACTGCTGAACCCGCCCCAGGGATTAGACAACTCGACCTGGGAGCCGAATCATCGATTGGCGAACTGCCGTTCCCTTTGACCATTGGCCCGGACGAGTACTTTCTGTCCCGGGATAAAGAAGGCGCCTACCGTTTGCTCTCGGCCATTTGCCCGCACAGTTGGGGCCAGATTGTTCGCTGGGATAACTGCTTCATGTGCCCGGATCACGGCTGGCGATTTGAGCTAAAAGAGGGGGTGTGCGTCAACGGCCCAAGGTCGCGGATGTACAACTTCCCAGTCACTGTCAGGAACGGCCAGTTGTACGCGGAAGTACCGGAAGACAAGACTAAATGGGGCACCGATAACCCGCACTAGTACACTCTGGGCTAAATATCTCGGTAGTTTAGCTCACCGAAATTAGCAGCGATGAGCATATTAAAACTACCGAAAGAACTGCG
>MUCJ01000030.1 GCA_002816715.1 SAR202 cluster bacterium Casp-Chloro-G3
CGCGCAGTTCTTTCGGTAGTTTTAATATGCTCATCGCTGCTAATTTCGGTGAGCTAAACTACCGAGATATTTAGCCCAGAGTGTACTAGAGGCATTTCCACAACCCTATAGGGCTTCTGAGAGTAGCGAGTTTATGACTAGCAAAAGGGACGTAACAATTGGAGTTAGGGTACTCGAAGCAGGCGATAGCCTAATGGCGTCGGACTTTTTGAGCGCCGCTAATCAATTCGTGCGACTCTTAACTGAGCTAGATATGGCGTTATCTGAGAATTCCAGGAGAACTGTTGACTGGGCGATTAGGCGTCTTTCCCGTTCTAGTCCTGCTGAACTTTTGCTTGAGCCTGTCGTTAGAGGGGACGACCTAGATAATCGCTTTGATGTGGTAGAACTTGCTGTATCAGGGCTCATGTCCTTGATGCACACTGACGATAGACCAAGGTATTTCTCTGACATAGCCTTAGAAAGTGCGAGAGGGCTCGTAAGAGGGCTAGGCGAGCGAGTGCAGTCGGTTGAAGTATTCACTGATAGTACGCAATTTGAATGTACCGAAGTAATATCCGCCAATGTGCGAGGCATATTACGACCAGGTATAGAAATAGAAGGGTCAGTTGACGGTTATTTACGCAAAATGGACTCCATTGCTGGCTTCAAATTCGCATTATGGATGCCTGTTATGGGTACACGCATTGAGGGCGAATTACACCCGCAAGCCAAACCTGAGTTAAGAAATACAATCATAAATAACTTCGAGCATCGTGTGCGACTCGATGGGACTTTAAGGACCAACCGCAAAGGCGAGGTCAGGTCTGTCCAAGTATTGGGCGTTTCAAGACTTACTGAAGAAGCCAGGTTTAAGAGTGCAGAAGATATCTCTGGTATCTATGATATTACTGGTGGGCTAGAGGCCGAGGATTATCTCCGGAGACTTCGCAATGCAGAATAGGCCTCGGCGCATTTATTGGGATTCTTGTGTTTTTATCGCATTGATCTCCAATTTAATGACTTCCCAAGCCACTGATCGGAGATGGCATTGTCAGAGGTTTTTTGACGATGCCATTAATGGGCGTATAACAGATAGTTACTTCAGTTATAACTATCGCTGAAGTGGTGCGAGCGGAAGTGGAACCTGGAACACCAGTTAATCCCGTACCGCCAGACATACGCAAGAAGATAGAGGATTTATTCAACGAGCCATATCTCCAATTAGTACACGTAGACCCCGCACGAACTGCAGCGGCGCGAGACATAACGTGGCAATTTCCTCAAATCAAATACCCTGATTCTGTCCATGTAGCTTGTGCAAGATACGCTCAAGTCGATGCGATGCACACTTATGATGGAGATGGGAAGCAAACGGGGCTACTCAGTTTTAATGGACGAGTCGGTAATCCGTCACTGCAAATAGTTGTTCCACAATGGACTGGAAATATCCCGTTGCCACTTACCTAATATCGGCTGCTCACTTGTGGCAACGGGATATTAGCGTTTAACCCACCCCCCTAAACCCCATAAGCCTTGGTGTAGCTGAGGCCCATGCGTCGCTTGGCGGTGTCGATGCTTAGAATCTTCACCTTGACCTTCTGGCCCTGGTAGACGCACTCTTTGGGGTCGGTTACTCGACGGTTAGATAACTCGGAGATGTGGATCAGCCCTTCTACCCAGTCCTCCAGTTGCACAAAGGCTCCAAAGTCGGCCAGGCGGGTGATGGTGCCCTCGACTATGTCGCCCTCGTTGTAACGCTCGGGCACCGTGTCCCAGGGTTCGGGCATGGTGCGCTTCAGGCTCAGGCTGATGCGCTGGTTCTCCCGGTCAACTTTCAGGATTTGCACGGTCAACTCGTCGCCCACGCTGACCACCTCGTCCGGCGACCGCAGCATCCGCCAGGAAAGCTCGGAGATGGGAATCAGGCCGTCGCACTCGCCGATGTTCAGAAAGGCGCCAAACCCGCGCAGCGATGAGACTTTGCCGGTGACCACCGCGCCCTCTTCCAGCGTGTCGATGAACTGCCGCCGGGCCTCGTCGCGATGTGCCTGATACAACGCCCGCTCCGACAGCACCAGCTTCTGGTTGTCGGCGTCCAGTTCCAGCACGTTAAACTGGGCCTGACCGCCAACTCGCACCTCCAAGTCCTTCTCGCGGCCATCGGCTGAGGTCGGCGCAACGTGGGAGATGGGCACAAACCCCCGAATTCCACGCACGTCTACTTCCAGCCCGCCCCGATTGTACCCGGTGACCTTGGCGGTGATGGTGTCGCCACTGGTCAGGTATTGTTGCAAATCGGCCCACATCTGCACTTGCCGGGCCTGGTCAAGCGACAGTGTCGCCATTGCTGAGCCGCGTTCGCCCTCGATTACGGTAAACAACATTCGGTCGCCCAACTTGAGGGCGGCACGCTCCTCCGGAGTCAATGTGCGCATTTCGAACACGGGCACCAAGCCCTCGTTCTTTAACCCGACACTGACCACCAGACCTTCGTCATCAATGCCGACGATCTCGCCCTCGACGGTGTCGCCGGAGCGGTGCCGCTGGGGGGTGAAGGCTGATTCGGGGAGTTGGGACATGTCGGTAATGTTGTCGTAGTCCGGTTCAAGCATGGGAGAAGCTCCTGAAGGAATGACTGGAGTGATAATTGCGTCCGGATTGGCCCTTGCCGCCCTGCTAGATTACAACACACCGGGCAGGATTATCAATGTGCAACAAGGGAGTTGAAACAGAACCTCTAGCGGTGGGAGAAGTCCAGGACGGCGTCGGAGAAGGGGGACACGCGCTGCTCCAACAGGGTCATCCGCTGCAGCCCCTTGCGGGTGTCGCTGGCGACCCGGGCCGGGTCCCAGACGTTGACCCGATGCTTGAACAGCCAGTAGGTGAACTCTTTCAACTCGGTCAAAGACAATGACGGCTCATCCGAGTCGGGGGTTTCGGAAATTAGCGGTGACGCGCTCCGAGACGATTTCAGGAATTCCGCCAGCAGGTCGCGCCGATTCTTGCCGTACAGGTGGGTAAAAGCCTGCTCCACCAATTCCTCGCTGTCCGGGTAGCAGAGGGCACGATGCCGCTTGCGCACCTCCTCTTCCACCGCCAGTTGCAGGGCTTCTTCCAAGACCACACCGTACCAGTAGTTGAGGTAGGCCCCGTGTTTGGTGACCCCGATCAACTCTCGGAACACTTCAGGGGTCACTTCCTCCGGCAATCGCCCGGTCATCAGCAGGGCCTCTTTCTCCTCGGCTGGTATCGCGCCGTCAAGGTCGGCGCAGAGACGCTCCGCCAGCACCAGCCAATCGAAGGCTTCGCCACGAATCAGGTATTGGTAGGTGCGCCCCTGGTAGACTTCCTGGGGCAGAGTCCAGAGGCCCACCGCCTCTAACAGAGCCTGATACCAGGTCATGCCCGCGTCCAGGGCCGACTTGAAGTGCAACACCGACTCAGGCACCTGCTGGGCCAAGTCGCCGCCGGAAAAGGCCGACGATATTTGCTCTTTGGCCTGGGTCAAACCGTTACTTCCCGCTTACTTAACTGGGATACCTTGGCATCGAACAGCGTGATTCGTTCCGGCTTCGGCGTCCGCAGATAAGCCAAGAACTGCTCCCGGTTCATTGTGTTCAGGATGTGGCCAGCTTCGCACCAGGCCCGACGGGCCACCGCAACGCCAAACCGTCGCTGGCTCAAGCTGGAATGATGGTGGGAGTCGGTGTTGATTACCAGCGGCACACCCAACTCTCGCGCCCGGTAGGCGTGGGTGTCCTTCAGGTCGAGACGCTCCGGCGATGCGTTGATCTCCAGAGCTGTGCCGGTCTCTCGGGCGGCCTGAAGCACTGCCTCTACGTCAACCTGGGTCGGCTCTCGCTGTCCGATCAGGCGGGTAGATAGGTGCCCGATGATAGTGGTTGAAGGATGCTGCATCGCCTTGATCACCCGCTGGGTCATGGTGTCCCGGTTTTGGCCCATCGCCGAATGGACTGAAGCCACCACCACATCCAATTGTGACAGCAACTCGTCGGGATAGTCCAGCCGCCCATCGGCGCGAATGTCCACTTCAGAGCCGCGGAGAATGGTTATCGGGTACTGCTCCTGAAGCGAACGCAGCAGCTTGATCTGTTGCTCCAAGCGCTCGATGGACAGGCCGTTGGCGATACCCAACCCCGCCGAATGGTCGGTCAGGGCCATGTACTCGTATCCCTGGGCCACCGCCGCCTCCACCATCACCTCGATGGGGTCGCTGCCGTCGCTCCAGTTGCTATGCAGGTGCAGGTCTCCCCGCAGGTCGGATTCCTCGACCAGGTTGGGCAGCGTACCCTGCTGGGCCGCCTCCAACTCACCCATGCCGGTGCGGATCTCCGGCGGGATGTAGGGCAGGCCCAAGCGGGCATAAAATGTGGTCTCGTTGGGGAATACTTCGACCTGGCCGCTCTTCAAGTCGGTGATGCCGTACTCGTTCAGCGAGAGGCCCATGCGGTTGGCGTAGTCCCGCAGGCGGATGTTGTGCTGTAAACTGCCGGTGAAATACTGGAGCAGGGCACCGAAGGATTCTTCATCGCCGATACGCAGGTCAATCTGGATGCCGGGTTTGACCACGACGCTGGTCTTCTTCTCGCCATGAGCCAGAACTTCCAAGACTTCCGGCAGAGACACCAGAGCTTGACTGACTTCTGCTGGGTGAGGCGAGGTGCCGATCAGGTCGATGTCGCCAATGGTCTCTTCCCAGCGACGCAGGCTGCCCACCGGGTAGAGCTGCCCAATGTGAGGACACCGTTCCCGCAACGCCGCTATGACTCTTTCAGCGACGGCCAGGGCATCTCCGATGGGCGTCCGGTCGTCCTTGGTGCGCAGAGATTGGATATGCCGCAGGATGTTGTCGGCGGTCTTTTGGCCTAAGCCCGGCAGAGCAGCCAGTCGGCCATCCTGAATCGCCTGCTCCAACTCCTCAACAGAGCCGACGTTAAGCTCTCTGGCGATCAATGCCGCCGTCTTGGGGCCAATGCTGGGGATGCCCATAATTTCCAGGATGCCAGCGGGCAGTTCGGACTTCAACCGCTCATACGTTCCGACCTGGCCGGTGCTGATTAGCTCGTGAATCTTGTCGCTGATTGCCTTGCCAATGCCCGGCACCTTTTTCAAGTCCATGTTGTCCGCCACCGCCTGTTCCAGGGAGAAGGGCAGTTGGGCAATGGTGCTGGCCGCCCGCTGGTAGGCGCGGATTTTGAACACAGTGTCGCCCTTCACTTCCAAAAGGGTCGCCATGTTCTCAAAAAGCTCGGCTACTTCTTCGTTACTAATTGGCATAGTCGCTTTCAGCCAAGGGGCGCTGTCGCCCAGTTCAGTTACTTGGGGAGAGACTAGGAACGATATGGGTAGGTTCAGGCGCTAGTATAGCGTGGATTAAGAATTCGTATGGTGGACCGGATCACCGCCGTATAGTTCGCCCACTAACTGGTCCATCAAGGATGAAAGGAAGTTAACGCCGCCAATTGCCTGGGCATAGCCCATACGGGTCGGCCCAATTACGCAAATGGTTCCGGTGGCCTGCTGAGACAGTCCGTACTGACAGACAATCATCCCAAAGGAACGTAGCGTCTCGTCGGGATTCTCTTCTCCAATGTAAACCGCAACGTCATCAGCCTCCGGCCTTTGGGCCAAAATGCTGCCGAGCAGCATATCCTCTTCCACGAGTTCCACTAACCCCCGGGCGCTCCCGTCCCGAGAGAACTCAGGCTGGTTCAACAACCAGCGTAGGCCATGAATATAATGTTCCGGCGACTTGGCGGTTTCGACGTCCCTCAGCATGGTCACGGTCTCGTTCTTGACCCTGGTCTCCAACGGGCTAAGCTCCAACTGGGTAGCTTCAACCTGACGATAATCCATACCAGATAGCCGCTCATTGAAAAGGTTGGTCGCCTGGTTCAGATGGGATTGGGTGGTGGGTTCCTCCAGAGTCAGCACGCGCCGGAGCAGCCGGGCTTCCTGCAAGACCACCACCAGCAAGGCCAGGTACTCTTCCAGGTAGACCAATTGAATCTGCTTGAGCCGGGGCGACCGGGCCCACGGTACCGTGACGATCGCCATGTTGGTCGAAATACGGGACAGAATCGTGGCGCATTGCCGACTCCATAACTCAACGTCGGGTTCCGATTCCTCAAATTGCCGGTTGATCTGCTGCCGCAGTCCTGCCGGTAATTCCAGAGGCGACTTGAGCGACTCAACGTAGTGACGGTAAGCCCGGTTTAACGGCACCGCACCGGCTGAGACATGGGGCCGGGAGATGTACCCCTCTTCAGTGAGTTGGGACATGGTGCTTCGGATGGTCGCCGAACTGACTTTATGCGGAGAGCGGCGGGCGATATCATCCGACGCCACCGGCAAGGCGGAATTGATGTATTCGTCTACCAATATATTTAGGACTTCGCCAGCGCGATCCGAGAGCATACTGCCTCTAAGACTACGGGCAAGACTACGGGCCTACTGTTGGCCCTACTATAAGGCATTCCCGGCAAATAATACCAGAAGTTTACCTTTTTCCTGGGTAGAGCCACGCATTGACTCTGCTTTGTCCATACTATTATACTCTGCCTTGGCATGTCATCCTATCCGGTGCAAATGAGAATACTAGATCATTGTTTAGTCTATCAGTCCTATACTCTCAACAGACCTTCTGCCAAAGCTAATGACGTCAGGTTCTTTTCTGCACACACAACCCGACGCACTGGCCGATGCCGTTTTCCCGGCATCCGCGCGAAATTCCCGGCTGATCAGGGATATAGCCCTGATTATTGGGTTCACTCTGCTCACCGCCCTAATTGCGCAAATCAAGATTCCCCTGGGATTCACTCCGGTGCCCATAACTGGTCAGACCCTGGCCGTGATGCTGACTGGCGCGGCTCTGGGCAGCCGACGGGGTGCCGCCGCCATGACCTTGTATCTGGTAGCCGGGGCGTGGCTGCCGTTCTTTGCCGGAGGATCTTCCGGGTATGTTTGGGGATTGGCGTCTGGGGGTTACGTTATCGGGTTCATCCCGGCGGCTTATTTAGTGGGGTTCTTGGCAGAACGCGGCTGGGACCGCCGAGTCTGGATCATTCTGGCAATGCTCTTGGGCAATATCGTCCTTTACATACCGGGGCTGATCCAACTCTCGTTCTTCGTTCCTGAAGGCAGAGTTCTTGAGCTTGGACTTTATCCATTTATCCTGGGCGACTTGATCAAGATTTATATTGTCGCCCTGGCTTTGCCTTCCGCGTGGTGGCTCATCCGATGGAATAGGAGTAGATCAGGAACATGGAAATAACATGGAAATAACCTGGTTGGGACATGCTTGTTTCCGGCTTCGGTCAGAGGAGACGGTCGTCATAACCGACCCTTTTCCCTCTTCCTTGGGCCTCCGCATGGGCGCTCAAACCGCCACAATCGTCACCGTGAGCAACAGCCATCCCAACCACAGCAACTGCCCAGAAATAACCGGAGATCCCAGATTATTCAAATCTCCTGGGGAGTATGAGTTCAAAGGTGTTTCGGCCCGGGGGGTGATGACTCCTATTTCCGAAGGGAAGCCTCACGAACAACGCAACGTGGCCTATTCCATTGAGATGGAGAACATTAGAGTCTGTCATCTGGGTGACATCGCCGAGCCGTTGACTCCCAGTCAGATTGATGAACTGTCTCCGGTGGATGTACTCCTGATACCGACCGGTGGTGGCTGCACCATAGACCTGGAGCGGGCCGCTCAGCTGCTGCAAGACCTAGACCCGAAAATAGTGATACCGATGCACTACAGTGTCCCCGGCGTATCCGTCGAGCTAGCGCAGGTTGACACCTTTCTCCAACTATTGGGAGGCAGCGAGGTTCAATCGCAGCCCCGATTGTCGGTTACCGCCGCTAATTTACCCCCTAACATGCGGGTGACAGTACTTACCCCGCAAGCTAGAATCGCTTAACGTCCACCTCTCCAGTCGCTAGAATAATACCGGGTAGGTCTAAGACCTACCCGGTATTACATTGACCTGATCCACGAATCGGTCTGGTCGCCCCTGCAAGGGTCATTAGACAGCATGACTAAATTCGACCGGCAGATTGGCATTTAGACTACACCCCAACATGTTCTTGCGTAAAAGCAATTCAGACATAATTCACCCCAACCTCACAAGAACCTCACAGCTACCAAATACAGCACCGCTATAAATACGCTCCCCGGAATATGGTAGGCAACAATACTCCAAATTGTTACGCTATCCGCACTATTGGTTACTTTCTTAAACTTTTCCGAAAAACAATGACTCTAGGCGATTGTAATCAGAACATTAGTACGATACATTCATGGAATGTTTTTTACGTTTCCGTTCGCCGACGCTCCATGAATATTGCCTGCGTCCTGATTACCCACCTGCCGATCAAGGCTGAGCTGATCCGACATCCCGAACTGTTGGAACGTCCGGCAATCATCGCCCAGGAGCTTGGCGCGAAACGTCTGGTGCTGGACTACTCTCACCAGGCCCGCCGGGTTGCCGTAGGTATGCCCCTTCAAGAAGCGATGTCAGTGTGTCAGGATGCCACTCTGTTGCCAGCGGATGAGACCTACTACCACGCCACCTTCGAGGAAGTGCTGCAGGGATTGGAACAACGAAGTCCTCTGATCGAATCGGCGGAGTCGGGCTGCGCTTACGTTGGCCTGGACGGCCTGGAGGAGATGTACGGAGGCGAGGCCAGAATGATTACTTCCCTGCTTCAGGCGATCCACCCGACATTCAACCCCAGGATCGGTGTAGCCGAGGGCAAGTTCCCGGCCTACATTGCCGCCATCAACAGTGACGGAGGCCGGGCCACCAAAGTGCCAGAGAATGTCGCTGAATTTCTCCATTGTTTCTCGGTAAACCTATTGCCCATATCCTGGGAGAACAAGGCGCGGCTGGCCCACTTTGGGCTACACACGCTGAGTCAGATAGCTCAGCAGCCAGTGGGAGCGATGCAGGCCCAGTTCGGCCCGGAAGGACTCCACGCCTGGGAACTAGCCTGGGGCATTGACCATCGACCTTTGATTCCCAGAAAGACCGAGGAAGTAGTTACCGCGTCTCTGGCCTTCCCCTCCCCCACCGTTGGACTGCCCGGTATTCTCGTGGCGGTGGAGTCTCTGCTGTCCCAAGTATTTTCCAGAAAGGAATCCCGAGGCAAATACGCCCGCAGCATCGCCCTGGAGGCTCAAATCCTGTATCACCCACCCTGGGCCAGACAGTTTATTTACAAGCAGGCGGTGGGCGGCAAAGAGAAGGCGTTCTTCGTAATCAAGAACGCTCTGGAGTCGCTGGCCTTGCCTGGCCCGGTGGAAGACCTGAAGTTGACCCTGTCCGGGCTCACTGGAGAATCAGGAATTCAGGGCAGCCTTTTCTCCGACGTGCGACGGCAGGAGCAACTCAGAGAGACGGTCCGGCAACTCCAAGTCCGATGGGGCGGCAAAGCACCAATCTATCAAGCGAGGGATTTAGAACCTTGGTCACCAATTCCGGAAAGACAGAAGGCCCTGGTCCAATTCGACCCTTAAACCCGCCGGAGCCGGTAGAGGTCAAAGTAGACCGGCGGCAGTGGCCGGTGGCGGTGGTTCTGAAAAAGAAACTGGTGAAGATTGCCCAGGTCCACGACTTGTGGGAATTGGATACAGAATGGTGGAGACCCAATCCCTTAACCCGTCGGTACTACCGGGTCACTACCGAGAGCGAGCAGAGCATGACTATTTTTCGGAATCTGGTGAGTGGTGAGTGGTATAGGCAGCAGGCTTAGCCTTTGCCCACGCCTTACGTTGAACTGCACTGTCACAGCAACTACTCCTTCAAAGAAGGGGCGTCGCACGTCGATGAGCTGCTGGATCGGGCTAAAGAACTGGACTATCCAGCCCTGGCCCTGACCGACCACGACAACCTCTGCGGCGCAATGCACTTCGCTGAGTACGCCAAGAGCGTGGGAATTCAGCCCATCATCGGCGTAGAAATAACTCTCATCGACAATTCCCATCTGACCCTGCTGGCCGAGAACCGGGCGGGTTACGGCAACCTGTGCCAACTGCTCTCCGGCGCCTACATTGAGGGGGGCCGCGAAACTCCTAGACTGAACCCCGACCACCTGAAGGGCCATGCGGCAGGCGTCATACTGCTCACCGGCTGCCCCAAAGGAAAACTACCCCATCTGTTGACCGATGACTTGAAGGGGCAGGCCGAGAATGCCCTGCGGCAGTACCTGGAGTGGTTTGGCACCTCCAATGTCTTTATTGAGTTACAGAGGAACCTGGTCCGGGGTGAGGCCGCCCGCAACCGTAATCTCATTGAGCTGTCCCAAAAGCTGAGTGTCGGGTTGGTGGCCACCAACAACGTACACTATCACGTCAAGGAGCGGCACCGGCTGCAAGCCGCCTTGGTAGCGGTAGGGCTCAACCAGCGGTTGGACGAGGCCATGCCCAATCTGCGCACCAATAGTCAGTATTACCTCAAGTCTGCCCGGCAGATGGAAGGACTATTCCGCAACTATCCTCAGGCCATCGCCAACACTATGAAAATCGCCCAGCGATGCGGTTTCGACCTGACCCAAGACTTGGGCTATCAATTCCCAGATCATGCGGTGCCGGCCGGGCATACCCAATTAAGCTACCTGTGGGAACTCTGCCAAGAGGCGGCGGTGCGACGCTACGGCGGCGTCAACCGTCGGGTGAAGGAGAGACTTGATCAGGAGTTCCACCTGATCGAAAAGCACAATCTGGCCGGGTTCCTGCTGATGTACCACGATATCATTCAGATGGCCCGGGAGGTGATGATTGACCTGGGACTGACCGACCGGGAGATTCCCCTGGAAGAGAGACCGCCGGGCCGGGGGCGCGGGTCTTCAGTGGCGATGGTGGTGGGCTACCTGATTGGGCTGTCGCACATTGACCCGCTGGAGTTCAATCTTTCCCTAGAGCGGTTCCTGCCCGAAGATATGGCCTCGGTGCCCGACATCGACCTGGACTTCCCTCGCAACATCCGAGAAGAGTTGATCGAAAGGGTGCACCGGGAATGGGGTTGGGACCGGGCGGCCTTGACCGGCATGATCAGCACCTACCAGATGAAGGGGGCGATTCGAGACCTGGGCAAAGTGCTGGGCCTGGCCAGCCAGGATGTCGACCGCCTGGCCAAACGGGTGGAGTCCCACAGCGCCCGAGAACTCTCATTGGAGATGGAGTCTCTGCCCGAGTTCAAAGACCGCATCGATGCCCCGGTGTGGCGTGACCTGATTGACCTGGCCTACCAGTTGGACGGCTTTCCCAAGTACTTGGCGCAGCATCCTGGGGGAATGATCTTCAGCTCCGAACCGTTGACCAGTATCGTGCCGGTACAGCCTTCGGCCAGAGAGGGTCGTTTCATTTGCCACTGGGACAAGAACGCCATCGAATCTGCCGGATTCATCAAGATCGACTTCCTGGCATTGGGCACTTTGTCCCAACTGCAAGAAGCCTTACAGTTGATCGAAGACCGGGAGGGGCGCTATCTAGACCTGAGCCGCATTAACTTTGACGATCAGGACGTGTACCGGTCAATCCATGAAGCCGACACCATCGGCATCTTCCAGGTGGAGAGCGCGGCCCAGCGTCAGACCACGCCCCGCATCCGGCCGGTCAACCTCACCGACATGGCCTACGAGGTGGCAGCGGTGCGTCCCGGTGTGGGTGCCAATGATGGCGTCACCCAGTTCATCCAACGGCGCAATGGGGCCAAATGGGACTATGACCATCCTCTGGAACAGCGGGCCCTGGGGCGTACGCTGGGAGTCATCCTGTTCCAGGACCAGGTGAACCAGTTGGCCACCGACGTGGCCGGGTTCTCGCCGACCCAGGCCGACCAGCTACGGAGAGCGTTCACCACCTTCAGCCGCCGGAAGGGCCTGGAGCAGGTCATGCGGTTCCGGGATGAGTTCCGGGAAGGCGCCAAAAGCAACGGCGTCGAGCAAGAAACCGCCGACCGTATCTTCAAGAAGTTCAACGGGCACTACATGTTCCCGGAGGCCCACGCTTTTGCCTTTGGGGTAACTGCCTACCACATGGCCTGGCTCAAGTACCACTATCCCCTGGAGTTCTACATCGGGATATTCAATCAGCAGCCCATGGGTTTCTACTCCCTGGAAACGCTGAAGGAAGACGCCCGGCGGCATGGTGTGACGGTGCTAAATCCGGACATCAATCACAGCCTGGACCGGTGCATCATCAAGGACGAATCCCTGTTGCTGGGCTTCCTGAAGGTGGCCGGTGTCGGAGAAAGTGTGGCCCAGGCCATCATCGAGACCCGCGAGTGGGACGGCCCCTTCACCAGCCTGGGCGACGCCATGCAGCGTACCGGACTGCAAAGAGAGTTGGTGGAGAATCTGGTCAAGGCGGGGGCTTTTGACCGATTAGTTGCCAATCGCCGGGACGCCCTGTCGGAAGTGGGTCTGCGCTACCGGCCCAAGAGCAATCAGCTGCCGCTTCAGTTGTCGGTGCAGCAGGACTTGCTGGTGCTTCCCCCTCAGTCACCTTGGGAAGCAATGGACGATGAGTACCAGACTCTGGGGCTTTACCCTCAGGGACACATCATGGGCATGCTGCGCCAACAGCTCGGCCGCCAGGTGATGACCAGTCAGGACCTGCTTCGGTTACCGGATGGAGCGACCGTCACCGTCGCGGGGCTGGTGGTGCGCCGTCAGCGGCCCCTGGGCAAGGCGGTATACATGACCCTGGAGGACGAGTTCGGGCACTCGCCTCTGGTGGTGTGGCCACAAGTCTATGGGAAGCTGCGGCTAGTGCTTCGGGAACCGCTACTGGTGGTGCGAGGGGTGGTCAACCGCCAAGAGGGTACCATGAACATCGTGGTGCAGCAGGCCCGGTCGCTGAAAGGAATACAGAACCACCCAAAGGCCAAGAACTGGAGTTAGGTGTGCTAAGATTGCCTGTAAACAAAGGGCAGGAAAGGAAACGTAAGACTCGCTATGTGCGGCAGATTCACGCTAAATATCCAAGGCAGCATGATCGCAGAATGGTTCGATATCCACGGTGACGTAGCGGAATTGACACCGCGCTACAACATCGCTCCGACACAACAGATTCCAGTGATAAGGAACGATGGGGAACAGAACAACCTGACGATGATGCGCTGGGGATTGGTGCCCTTCTGGGCCAAGGAAATCAACTCCAGGTACACCATGATTAACGCCCGGGACGACAAAATCCTGGAAACTCGATCCTATGTCGGGCCGTTCAAGACCAAGCGATGTCTAGTACCGGCCACGGGCTTCTACGAGTGGAAGAAAGGGCCGAAGAAGACCAAGCAGCCGATGCTGATCCGGCTCAATACCGGCGACCCTTTCGCCTTCGCCGGGATCTGGGAGCAATGGCAAGACCATAGCAACCCGGACGCCGAGTTAGTGGTGTCCTGCTCGATCATCACCACCAGCCCCAACGCACTGATGGAACCAATCCACGACCGGATGCCGGTGATACTGCCGCCAGACCTCTATGCCGACTGGTTGAACCCAGCCAACCAGGATATCGGTTATTTGAAAGAGATGCTCCTTCCGTTCGATCCTGGTTTGATGGAAGCTTTTCCGGTTTCTGAACTAGTAGGCAATGTTAGAAATGACAGGCCAGAATTGATTGAGGCATTACTTATATAGTTTCTCCGCCTTTCTTCCAACAACCGTTACAAAAACTATTGTCCTGGGGTACAACCTAAATAGAAGACTATTCACAGCGTAGAGGCCCTGCCGCGGGCGGGAACCATGATCAACTCTGTGCGGTGCTTACAGCAACTGGAAAGACTGAACCCGATGGTTACCCGCGTCGGCCAGGTACATATTTCCTGCGTTGTCCACAGCCATCCCGTTGGGCCCGTTGAATCTACCGAAGGTATTTCCCAAATCTCCACTCTGTCCAAGGAATTTACCCTCACCATCAAACTTTTGAATTCGATGATTGTGGGTGTCGCTCACCCAAATTGCCCCGCTAGCATCCACCGCAATTCCCTTGGGGCTTGAGAATTGTCCATTGCCATAGCCAAACCTCCCCCATTCTTTGATAAACCGGCCATCCGCTGAAAGTATCTGGACGCGTTGGTTACCTGAATCGGCGACGTATATGCGGCCAGAGGCGTCTACTGCCAAGTCTTGAGGGCCATTAAACTCTTCCCGGCCAGACCCTAGCCTTCCCCAAACGGCAGTCAGCCTCCCATGCGAGTCATACTTCTGTACTTGGTGGCTAACTATGTCAGATACATAGACGTTGTTATCAGCATCTACGGCCAAGCCGGTTGGAGCGCCAATCCCCCCGTTTTCCTTGAGGACAGTAGACCATTCTGCCAAGAACTTGCCATCAGAGCTGAATTTCTGGATGCGCTGGTTGCCCATGTCGGCTACGTAGATATCCCCAAGGTTATCTACCGTTATGCCCCCAGGCCCATTGAATGTCCCGGGCGATCTGCCCAGCTTTCCCCACCGGTTGAGTAATCGACCTTTGGGAGAGAATTTCTGGACGCGGTGGTTGAATGCATCGGACACATAGGCGTTGCCGGTGGCGTCAACTGCAAGCTTGGTTGGCGAACTAAATTGTCCCGGGGCGCTGCCGAACTTTCCCCATTTGGCCAGCGGCGTGGGAGTTCTAAAACTGATGATATTCCTGGCTTCAGTGGCGGCGGATACATGCTTGGCGTTGCCAAGCCCTATCCCAAGGACGGCTAGAGTCAGTCCAATCCCGGCCACGCCAGCCAACTTGATGGCCCGGCGTCGATCAACTTTAACGTTCAGGAACTCCGACTGTGTGTTTGGCAAGTTCATTCTTATCTCTCATGTTCCAGCGAATAATCAGCACCTCCCTACCGAACAGGCTCCCAATAAAAAATGAGCCCTTTAATTGAAATCTATTAGCGAACCAAGGACGTCACGTGAAAATCGCCTGGTAACACATGCCTAACTTATCCGGACCGATGGGAACCAGGAATAACTGTAGAACTCCAAGGCTATCGTGCGTAATTTCGTATATTTTCTGGGGCAAGTCAGTTCCATCAGGTGCCCGGAACACGATAGAAAAAGGCGACCTGGCTTCAGGCGTCTGATTGCCGCCAGAGGCAAGCTCAACCGCCTCGACCAATTCCACGGCGACAGCATCCAAATCTTCGACTTGGATCAGGAACTTTTGATTAACGTACGGTTCAAAGTCCTCAATCGTCAACTTATCAAGCATGTTTATTACTCGGATGATTCGCAGAGATGGTTTGGAGTCCACTCCATAAACTGATAGTAAGTGTTCAGAGTTGATGAGGTGAAATGGTCCAAAGGTGTTGGCAATATTCGGGCACCCAAGGGTGTAGTTATGGTAAACCAGAGG
>MUCJ01000031.1 GCA_002816715.1 SAR202 cluster bacterium Casp-Chloro-G3
ATGTTCGGCCAGCGCAGGCCAAGGGGAATTCCCGGGGGGTTCGCCAACAACTCTATCTACGCAGTGCCTGTGATTGTGGAGTCATCCAGAATCCTGGTTGAGCGTTCCAAGACCACCTCGGGCGCGCCCTTGACGTGGGCAGTAAGCGAGTCTGGCCGCCGTTCAATGATGGTCATACGCTTGCGGCTTGAATTGAAGGAAATCTCGCTTTCAATCTGGCCGGGCGTTTCTGTATTCAGTCCCGCTTTGTACGCCGCAACCACCAGAGCCGTCTCGGTTGGATCGCCCACCGGGTGCCAGCCTTCGCCGTCCTGGTGGATTCTAGCGTTGTTGCAGACCAGCCCGGTCCCCAGTATCGCCAGTAGGTCTGGGTAAGCCCGGGGGGCAACGGACTGGCCGTCCACTTCAAATGACCCGTTAGGCTCGTGTCCAACTCCGGTGATGGTTATCTCCTGGGCAGGCAGCCATACCCGTTGCAGGGTCATCTGGTTTTGGGTCAAAGTGCCGGTCTTGTCGGTGCAAATGACTGATGCCGCGCCCAACGTCTCTGCGGCTTGCAGGCGGCGCAGCAGCGCGTTGCGCCGCACCATCGCCCGTATTCCCAAGGCCAACGTTATGGTAACCACTGCCGGTAGTCCTTCAGGAACCACCGCTACGGCCAAGGACACGCCGGTCAAAAACATCTCCAGCAGCGGCTTTCCGGTGAGAACGCCCAGGATAACCACAATGGCCGAGACGGACACCGCCAGGATTCCCAACTGTTTGCCGACCACCGAGAGACGCCGTTGCAGTGGGGTCTGTTCCTGCCCAATAGTCTGAGTCAACTCGGCTATGCGTCCAAACTCGGTGGACATGCCGGTGGCGACCACCACGCCTCTGGCCCGACCATCGGTCACCTCGGTGCCCATCCAGACCATTGAGGTGCGTTCAGCCAGAACAGCCTCCGGCGCAACCGGCGCGACCGTCTTGGTCATTGGCAACGACTCCCCGGTCAGCGACGACTCGTCCACTTTCAGGTTGGGCGCTTGAACCAGACGCAGGTCGGCGGGCACTCGGTCGCCGGCATCCAGCAGGACAACATCGCCAGGGACTAATCCCGACGCTTCGACATTCTGTTCGAGGCCATCCCGCAGCACCGCCGCTTGGGGCGCGAGCATGCGTTGCAATGCAGCGATGGCCTGTTCAGCTTTCCACTCCTGAACGAATCCCAGCACACCGTTCAGAACCAGAATTATTGCAATCACGATGGCGTCGGTAACCTCGCCAACCGCCAGCGATATTACCGCCGCCACCATCAGGATGAAGATCAGCACGTCGGTGAACTGGCGGACTAACACGGTGTACCAGGCGGTGGATTTGACTGCCTGTAGGGTATTGGGACCGTGGGCCTGCAAACGCTGGGCGGCCTCCCCGGAACTTAGACCGTTTCCAAGATGCGAGTCTAAGCGCGCAACCGCATCATCAATATTGATGGAGTGCCAGTCCGCTGGTGCGGATTGAGTGCCTGGATTAGGGGACGTAGGTATCATCGCCGGTCACCGTTAAAAATTTTGAGGGCACTAGTTTGGTGATGCGCAACACGGTGGCGAGCACCGCTGACCAAAATCCTAGGGCCTTGACCGACTGCGAAACCGGCGTAAGCATATGTTCACCTGACCTGTAGGGTTGCGGCCCTGGTCTGGAGTGACTTAGGTGGTAAATACCCTTAGTCCAAGTCGGCAGGGTCTTCCTCTTGGGTCCTAACCACCAGCACCGGCGTCGGTGAATTACCCGCCACCCGCTGGGAGACGCTGCCCATAGTCCACCGATAGACACCGGAACTGCCCAGCCCCTGTGTGCCCATAATCATCAGACTCTCCGATGAATTATGCGCCAAGTCTACCAGAACGTTGGCTGGGTGGCCGCGCTCTACAGTTACTTCAACATCAGGGATACCCTGCTCCAACAACCTGACCTTGACCGCATCAAGATATTCATTGGCCTGGCTGACTCGGTCATCACTGGACGCTTCCGGGAACAACTCCAGTGTGTGGGAATCTAGCTCCGGTATGACCCGGATCAAGTTTACCCTCAAAGAAAACGCCTTGGCCCAGGCCACAACGTGCGGCAAAACCTGCTCAGCCCGCACCGACCCGTCCAGCGGCGCGATGCAACTCTTGAAGCCCGAACCGCCGATGGATTGGAGGTGCTGTGACTGGGTGCGCACCACCAGAACCGCACTGGCGGCGGCGTGGATCACCTTGTCGGTCGTGCTGCCCAACCACCAACGCGATTGGCCCGAACGCCCGTGGCTGCACATTGCAATTAGCGTAGATGGCTTTGAGTCGGCCAGTTCTCCGATAACCGTAGCCGGATTTCCCAGTTTCACGTTCCAGGATACCGCCACGCCTTCCGCGCGTAACGACTCCGCCAACTCCTGCAAATACTTGGCCGTTTCCGACTGCAACGTAGTTGTCATGTGCTCCAGATAGGATGTATAGGACGGGTTAGATGGTTCCGGATGGGGTTCCTCAATAACTCGAACCAACTCGATTCGAGACCCCAGCTTCTATTGCAGCATTTTGGCGTACGGAATTGCCTGCTCCGCTATTTTGGAGCCGTCGATGGGTACCAGAACTTGTTCGTACACGATTAATCGCCTCCCGTATGACTCTGCAATGAGTTCCCTAGCCTTCCTGCTTGCCAAGTTTCAAACTATCATCCCGCCATGCAGAAAGCGTGACGCTGATGGTCCGGTGTGTGAACAAGACATAAATTGCGGCAGTTGGGGAGACTCGGTTTGTCCGATCAACGGCGTCTGATGGTCTTGTCAGAATGTGGCTTGCTTAAGTGTTTGCGGGGAAAATCGGCAATCTGCATAAAACAGTCCGAACCATCCTGCACAATTCTTTCACGAAGATTGCCATCATACTCATGCGAGTCACACGCTCAAGTCTTACCGTCATACCTAAGTCGGGGAGCAAAACTTCATCGGAGTCGCACTTAGCCCAACGACATCGAACCTTCCCTCGACCAAGTGCCACATAGGCTAACCCCCGCTAAAACAGGCGAATTCCGGTCACAATTTTCACTCCCTCAAGTTATCACTTTGACTAATCAGGCTGCTCCAGCGTAAGCTTGGTGTTGGTAATATGACTCTTGAATAGGCTTTAGATTTTGTCTCAATCACCGAGCAATCCTCCATCTAGGAATCCTATCTCCAGCGATTTCTCAGTTAGAATCAACACCTACCTTGCACAACAGTTGGGAATTTCCCGGCGCGAAGCTGACCGTGTCATACGCGAGCAAAAGGTGCGGATTAACGGTGGTGTGGCAGTCCTGGGACAGCGGATTGATCCGGCTATTGACCAACTAGCCGTGGATGGAGAATTGGTCGCAGCGCAAGTCCCCGACAAGATCACCATCGCGCTGTACAAGCCCCGGACCTATCTGACCACTCGGTCTGATCCCGAAGGCAGAAAAACAGTGATGAGTCTTCTTCCTGGAGAACTGCAACATTTGAAACCTGCGGGCAGGTTGGACTACGACAGTGAAGGCTTGCTCCTGTTAAGCAATGACGGCCGGTTCATTTTTGAATCTACCCACCCCAAATATGAGAATGAAAAAGAATATCGCATCATATTCACGACGCCGGTAGACCGCCAATTATTAAACGCATTTGTACAAGGTGTGCCTCTGGCCGAGGGGATAGCCAGGGCCGACCGCTTGAAACAAATCGGCCCGGATGAGATTGAGTTAGTAGTTCACCAGGGATGGAACCGCCAACTACGTCGCATGGCCGAGGAACGTGGTTACCAGGTGGCCAGGTTAATCCGCACTCGCGTTGGCAACGTCCGGCTGGACAACCTGAAGCCCGGCGAGTGGCGTAAAGTTGGAGATCGCCGGTAACCTAGTCCCAAAGGTGGCGTTCAAGTCGCCAATAGGACTACCGCACAGCGCCATCGCCATTGACATCCCGGGTATGCGGCTAATAAATCCCGAAGCCAGGGGGGCAATTTTATGACCCAGCAACCAAATCAGTCAGGCCGGTCTGACTCAATGCAAGGCCCCAAAATGCAGATCCATGAGGTCTTGGGCGGCCCGCCCCATGAGGGCGATGTTGGCCGGGGTCTCACGTTCCGCACCAGCCGGGGAGATCTGCCCGCCATCCTGCACGCCGCTCGCGATTCCAAGCTGGGCGTCATCTGGGTCTGCGGCGCACGTGGCGGGTTCGGCGGCCCGGCCAAAGGCGCATATTCCCGACTATCCGAGTCGTTTGCGGCGCAAGGAATAACATCCCTGCGCTTGAGTTACCGGCAGCCCAACGTGTTTCCGGAGTGCGTACTGGACTTGCTGGCGGGTATAACTTTCTTCCAAAGCACCGGATATGAACCGGTAGTTTTGGTCGGCCATTCCTTCGGTGGCGCGGTGGTCATCGCAGCCGGAGCGTCTAGCAATCACGTCCGTGGCGTAGTATCACTGTCACCGCAAACCTATGGCGCCAACATCGCCGTGCTGCTATCGCCCAAACCGCTGCTGGTGGTACACGGTAAGAGCGACACTCGACTTCCCTATTCTTGCGGCGTTGAGGTTCACAATTGGGCCAAAGAACCCAAAGAGTTGGTGCTATTCGACGGTGCGGAGCACCGGCTGGAAGAATGCGGGGATGAACTGGAGAGCCTCCTGGAGAGGTGGATTCCAGAGACACTGAGGGCCGCACCACCCGACCAGCAAAGCATTTCAGAGTAACTCAGACTAACCGACGAGGCACCAAACGATGAACTTGAAAGACCGAATTGGATACGATGCCGGTGCCCTGCCGTTGGAAGAAGCACTACAGATAGCGGCTTCCCACCAGTTTCACTATCTGAACTTCAATGCCGATACCGGAGCCAATCGACTGGACAACTGGAGCAGCGACCGGGCGGAAACAGTTCAAGCGTTATTTCAACAATATGACATTCACCTTTCCCTCCACACTGCTTCATCGGTCAACGTAGCCGAGACTTCGCCCTTCGTTGATGAGGCTGTTGACCGATACCTGCGGGAGAATGTCAACCTCGCCACGCAGCTGGGCTGCGAGGGGGTGGTGGTTCACGGCGGCTACCACTTCAGCGACGCAGTGGCCGACCGCATGGCTAAGTCTTTGGAGCGGCTCAAGCGACTCGTCGAATATGCCGAGAGCGTGGGCGCGGTTCTGCTTTTGGAAAATCTGAACTTTGAGCCGAACGACGCTGAAATTCACTACTTGGCCCACAATGTCCCGGAATGCCGGTATTATTTGGATGCGATACGGTCAGAGTCTCTGGGCTGGGCCTTCACCGTCAACCACGCCAACCTGGTTCCAGAAGGAATTGACGGATTCCTGGACGCTTTTGGTGTGGAGCGTATCGGTGAAGTCCGCTTGGCCGACAACCTGGGCGACAAGGAAGTCCACCTGAACCCCGGCGACGGCAACATTGACTTCGCCGCGACTTTCCGCCGCCTGGAGTCCTCTGGATACAGTAAGTTCTACACCATGGCCTTCGGCTCGTTGGACGACAAATTGCGCGCCAGAGATATGTTCTCCGCCTACGCTCTTTAGCCCTGCTCCGCTACCGCAGTTCTACCACGCGATCAATGGTGGGAATATCGGGACGGAAGGTGGCGCGCCAGGCTTCCAGCCCCTTGATCTTGGCCACGTTGCCAATCCAGCCACCCACCAGGTCCAACACCGCCATGATCTCCTCAGGGCTGGCCCCGGCTTTGTGCGCGGCGTGCATGTGCAGTTGCATGTGGGACACCAAATCTCCGCTGGCGACGCAGGCCACCACAATTAGCAACTCCTTGGTCTTGCGGTCAATCAGCCCCTCTTTAAGATAGTTGGCCTCGGTATTGTCGTTGTGCTTCTTGAGGGCTTCCGGGCCATTGACCTGAGCGACAAAGTCATGCAGGCCGTAGCGAAAGCCCCGCAGGGCCGTGGTTCTCTCCAGTTCCCGTTCCATATCAGTAGACATTAATCTGCTATCCTCCAAGTTTGATACGCCGGTTCACCAAGCGGCACAAGTGTAATGCAGCGCAATTTGGACTGCAAGCAGACTCTGTGGGCGTTGGGTTTTGTCATGACCAAGTTTGACTTTGGTGTTGCTCTAGCTGGATTGGCCTGCGGCAAATGGCTTCAGCATGGCGTAGATGACATCGTTGATCGGGGTCGGGACATTGACTTTGAGACCAGCGCGGATAACCGCCCCGTTCAAGGCTTCCAACTCCAGAGGGCGTCCCGCCAATATGTCGGAATGCATCGACGCCCGCAATTGCTCCAGAGAGCCTTCAACGTAGGCGATAGTCAGGTCAACAATATCCGGTGCTAGCTGAATGCCCGCGCCCTGTCCAACCGCCGCTATCTCTCGCATGCAGCCAACAATTACTTGACGCCATTCTGGGTGCGGCATCAGTTGGGCCATGGTTTCACGGGATAGGGTGGTCACACCAGCCATCGTCGCAATGAACAGGAACTTACTCCACAAAGCCTGGTGAATATCCAGGTTAAACCGAGCGGGAATACCAGCATGTTCCAGGGTCTTTAATATCCGTTGACCTCGCTCAGAATCGCCGCCGTCCGGCTCGCCAAATTCAATTCGGACTACTGGGCCACTCTGGGTGACCACGCCGGGTTCCGGCAAACCCGCCTCAATATAGGCCGCCCCGGGCAGCACTTTCTCGGCGCCCACCACTTCGGCAGCGGCCTGATAACTATCGATGCCATTTTGCAAACACAAGACCACGGTGTCTTCACCGATCATCGGCAGCATTGCGGGGATCGCCTGGGGGTTGTGGTAGGTCTTCACCGTCAGCAAAATCAGATCAACGACACCAACCTGGGCCGGGTCGTCGGTGGCGTCACAGAAGGCGACAAACTCGCCCTGGTCAGAGACAATCCTGAGGCCCCGGTTCTTGATCGCCATCAGGTGCGGCCCGCGCGCAATCATCGTCACCTGGTTGCCGCCACGGGCCAGCATGCCGCCAAAGTAGCCGCCAATGCTGCCCGCTCCCATTATTGCAATTCGCATGAGCCTCACATCCCCATTTGGATTGGTGTTACCCAAGATACCCTAGCCTGGCAACAGAGACAATGGCTAGCCTGAACCCGGTCTACGTATCAGGGTCACCCGTCAATCCTGGCTTGACGCAGAACTGGCTTAAACCTACAATCGTTGGGCCAAGGGCAGACCGGAGAGTCGGTCTCATGAAGAATTTGCGCACTAGACGGTACTATTAATGCCAATCACAGTCGGACGGGTTCCCTATTTACACACCGAACCATTTTACTTTGACATGCCCCGCCGCGGGATAGAACTACGGGATTTCATGCCCAGCAAAATGGCCGCCGCCGCCGAATCTGGCGAGATTGACGCTGGCCTGGTGCCAGTAGTTGATGCCTTTAGACTGGAGGATCGGTTCAACCCGATAGTCGGATTCTGCATCGCCTGCAACGATAGCTCCGGGAGCGTCTTCTTATATTCGACCAAACCCATCGAAGAGCTATCCGGTGCCCGCATCGGCGTAACCGATGAAGCCGCCACCGCGCCAAAACTCCTTGAGGTGCTGCTCAAGCTCAAGTACGGTATCTCGCCCGGTGAGTACGTGCCGTTGCAACCCCAGGAATACGACGCTTTCCTGATCATCGGCAATCGAGCCTTGCGTCAGCGCCGGGGCGCACGGGGGTTTCCGCACCGTTACGATTTAGGTCAAGAGTGGAATTCTTGGACTGGGTTGCCTTTTGTCTTCGCCCGCTGGATCGCCCGCAAGGATATGGACTCTAAAGAGTTGGCCTTGCTGGAGGATACCCTCTATGTGGGCTTGGAAGACGGAGTGGACGCGCTGTATCACCTGAACGAGCCGAAAGACGAACTGCTGATGCTGCCTCGCGACGTGGTGAACCATCTCCAGGGCGTGCGCTACTTTATGGGCCTTTCTGAGCAGAAGGGATTGAACACTTTCAGGGAGTACCTGAACCAATTGGATAGCTAGGGACTGACTGAGCGTGTACCGATTTTTTCGCCGCCCAACTGTCCCGAAGCGATTGGCAATAATGGGCGGTCTGGGATTCTTCGGGCTGATCGTGATTGCGTTCTTGGCGATTCAAGTCGTTCCCTACGGCCGAGACCACTCAAATCCTCCAGTTCGTCAAGAACCCGCCTGGGCAAATAATCAGACTCGTGAGCTGGCGGTTCGGGCCTGTTACGACTGCCACAGTAACGAAACCAAGTGGCCCTGGTACTCCAACATAGCTCCAATTTCCTGGCTGGTGCAGCGAGACGTGGACGAAGGCCGGGACGAGTTGAATTTCTCCCGCTGGGATCAGTCGCAGGGAGAAGCTGATGACGCTGCGGAAACGGTGATTGACGGGGAGATGCCTCCCTGTTTCTATGTTCTGCCTCACCCTGAAGCCGATCTTTCCCGCGGAGAAAAGGAACTGCTAATTCAGGGACTCCGCGCTACATTTGGAGGAGAGGACCGCGGCGGCGAAGACCAGCGAGGTCGCCGTGAGGAAAGACAACGACTTGCTCAGGCCAAGCAGCCATAGCCGGATAGACGCATTACCATGCCAAAAATAACCGACTGCTGCTTTGAAGCTACTGGACGCACCTGCATTATCTGTGATTTCTCGCCACCGCGCTCCGGCCAACCGGAACTGCTGAACCAGGCAAACATCGACGCCGATTTCCTTTCAGTGGCTTACAACCCCGGTCGGTCAGTGAGGGTAAACGCGCCAATGCTGGCCGCCGCCATCAAGCAACAGGTGGGCAAAGATGTCGTCTTTACCCTGGCTACCCGGGACATGAACAAGCTCGCCCTACAGTCGCAGCTTCTGGGGGCGCAGGTTTTAGGGCTGGACAACGTTATCGTAGTGCGGGGAGACCCGTTTTCACAGCGCGATCTACCGCTGGTTAAATTGGTTGACGATTATCGGCCTACCGAATTGATTGCCGCCATCGCTCAAATGAACTGTGGAGTGGACTTCAGAGACGCCAAGCTGGGCGCTCCTACGGACTTCTGCATCGGAGCGACGGTGGACTTGGGCCGAGGCATCCACAGAGAAGCGCGGCTGGCCCACCGCAAGGTTGAATCCGGCGCTCAATTTTTGATAACTCAGCCTATATTCGACCCGGCTGAGGCATTCCAATTTCAGGAAGCCTACACCGAAGCCTCCGGAGGCCAACTTGGCGTGCCAGTGTTTTTCGGTCTGCAAATCCTGGAACCGGATGGGGTGATCTTCGCGTCGGTGCCCCAGTCGGTGCGGGAAGAACTGGCGGCGGGACGCTCCGGCGTGGAGATGGCGTTGGAACTGCACGCCAAGTTCCAGGAAGCTCGGTTGCACAACATCTACCTGGTGCCGCCCATCCGTAGAGGCGGCGCCCGCGACTACGCTGCGGCCCAAGAATTTCTTTCGGCGGCAAAGCGGATTTGATTGCTCTAAACAAAATGCGATGCTCACACGACACTTTTTGTCGGGAGCTTCCTCTCCCGTAGTGAGCTATCCCACGACAGTTTTTTGCGGGGCCTGACAACGGCCCCTTCTCCCTCGATGGGAGAAGGTTGGGATGAAGGTGAATCCCCTCACCTCAGTCCTCTCCAACAGGGGGAGAGGATGCCATTCCTGAAGATGTCCGTGCATTAAGTAGCCGTGACTAAATAAGTGATGCAAATTTCAGTGTGGACACACTGAAATTTGGCTAATACAGATCCACTTATTTCGTCATGGGCCCTAAGCACGTCAGGAGAGGGTGAACTAGCGGCGAGGCAGACCTCTAGGGACTCCAGGCTCTCGGCGCAATCCCCGCAATGTCGGTGACCACATCGACCACCGCTGGCTTCCCTGAAGCGAAGGCCTGTTCCAGCGCGCCCTGTAGCTCGCTGGGACGCTCCACCCGAATTCCAAAACAACCCATAGATTCGGCGACCTTGCTGAAGTCCACATCGGAGAGCATCCACAGCTCATCAGAACCGGCGGTCTGCCCACCGTAGGTCAACTCGTTGCCCCGCTTTTCCTGGTTCAACGAGCGGTTGTTATTGACCACCGTTACCGTGTTTATCCCGTACCGCAGGGCGGTCTCCAACTCGGTCAGGTGGTACCAGAAACCGCCGTCGCCGGTGAAGCAAAGCACCGGACGCTCCGGTGCGGCGCACTTGGCGCCCATCGCGGCGGGGAAGCTCCAACCCAAAGAACCGGCGCACCTGATATAGCTCTGGTCCGGATGATTCAAGTCCAGCATAGTGCTGGTCCAGATTCCAGCGTGGCCGGTATCCGACACCAATATCGAGTCCGAAGGCAGAAAATCAGAAAGTTCTTTGCACAACCGCTCTGGACGCATGGGAACCGTGTCGGAGTTTACATGAGGGGCAACCTCGTCCTGCCAGTCATTGACCAACTGCCGGGTTCGGTTCACCCATTCGGTGCGCGGGCCCAGAGGCTCCATCGCCTCAATCAGTTTGCGTATCGAAGCTTTGGCATCGCCCTGTAGCGCAGCTTGAGCCGGATAGCTTCGACCCAATTCAGCGGCGTTGATGTCGATTTGAACTATGGGAGTGCCTGGAGCCGGTACCGTCCATTCGTTGGTAACCATG
Source organism: SAR202 cluster bacterium Casp-Chloro-G3 (assembly GCA_002816715.1). Taxonomy (GTDB): domain Bacteria; phylum Chloroflexota; class Dehalococcoidia; order Lucifugimonadales; family UBA3495; genus Casp-Chloro-G3. The sequence goes on from MUCJ01000031.1 coordinate 10,588, forward strand.
CTGCCGGTGCTGCTGCCCAGGTAGATCACCAGGTCAGCTTCCGACACCACCCGGTTGGCGCACCAGCGAGAGTAATTCCCGCAGACGCCGACGTAGAGCGGGTGGTTCTCCGGGATGGTGCCTTTGGCGTTCAGCGAAGTCGCCACCGGAATTGACAGCATCTCCGCCAACTCCACAACTTCCCGCTGCGCGCCAGAAGCGACCACTCCGCCACCCGCGATAATCACCGGCCGGCGAGCCTGCGAGATGACCTGTGCCGCCTGCCGCACCAACTCCATTGACGGTTCGGGACGGAAGGGCGGCACCATGGCGAAGGGTTCATCTACCATCACTGACAGGTCGGCCTCGGCTCCGGCGATGGTTGCACCGGTGGTACCTTCAAAGTCCAGGTGCACCGGCCCGGGCGTGCCGGAAGTGGCGGCGCGGAAACCCTGCCGCAGGTACTCGGGAAGCTGTTCGGCGCTGTTGACCAGCACGTTGTACTTGGTCACCGCGTTGAACGGCTCGGTGTGGTCAATTTCCTGGTAGGCGTGACGATGCTGGTCGGTCTGAGGTCGGCGGCCCGTAATTGCCATCACCGGCGAGGAGGCCAGGAAGGGGTCTTGCAGACCGGCGGCCAGGTTCGCCGCACCCACCGACTGGGACATGCATACGCCAACCCGCTTGGAGATGCGGGCATAGCCATCAGCCATGTATGCGGCGGCCTTCTCCCCGTGAGTCATGATGCGCCGGATACCCAATCGCTCCATCTCCAACAACGCTTGCTGGATGATTACCGGCATGAAAAACACGTGGGTGATCCCATAGGCTTGAAAAGTTTCGGCGATAAACCGCCCGCCCGTCATCCGTGGCATAACCTACCTCCCGGTCTGTTGTGGCGGTCGCTTGAATGACCAAGCGACCACATTCGAGTCAAGATTCTTGTTTGAACGGCAAAGGCATTGCCGTTTGAGATTGATTTTGATAATCCAAACCATGTTGGACAGGGGCACCTTCCCCTTTGATGGGGGAAGGTCGGGATGAGGGTGATACCCCTCACCTCAATCCTCTCCAACAAGGGGAGAGGAAGCTATATATCAAAACTATATTGACAGGTTGCCATTTTACTTTCTGGAGTCGAACACTTCTTTAGCCACCTGAACGGCGTTGGCCGCGGTGGGCCAACCACCGTAGAAAGCCATGTGGGTGATTACCTCGCCGATTTCTTCCTTGGTGACGCCGTTATCCAGCGCGCGGCCAATATGCCCCCGGAGTTGATCGGTGCGATACAGGGCAACCAACGTCGCTACGGTAATCAGGCTCCGGTCTCGCTTGGACAGTCCGGGACGTTCCCAGACATCGCCAAACAGCACGTTGGCGCTGAGTTCGGCCATTTTAGGGGCAACTTCCTGGGCAGCAGTACGTGGTGAAGTCATGATGTTTCCTCCTGTAGGCTTTGATACATCGGGAAGTATAGTACGGAAGGGCTATTTAGGGTAGTAGCTAATCAGCAGGGGCAGGCAGCTAAAGGTGACGCCGACCTGTGCTACACATCGCCCCAAGTGACGCCAAAGTCGGCGCGCTCCACCCACTGACCGGAAAATGTTCCGGCAGTCTGCCGCGCCAGCCAAACCGCAGCGGGAATCACTTCGTCCGGCGGCACCATCAGAATGTGGGCCGTACCCGGCCAGTCGCCGTTGCGGTTCATCCAGGTATCCACCCGCCCAGGGCTGAACAGATTTACGGCGATGTTGTGGGGACGGACTTCCTCGGCCAGACTGAGAAACATTCGGTCTAGGGCCGCCTTGCTCATGGAGTAGCCGACTCGTCCCGGCCGGTAGCCTCGGGCGGCGCCGGATGTTACCGCGAAGATTGACCCTCCCAAACCCTGGCCAATCATGGCGGGCAGAGCGTATTTGCACAGTAGCAGGGGCGCACGGACATTGAGCGCCAGACACAGATCAAGGGCATCAACGTCCAGATCAGGCACCAGAGACTCGCAATCGATTCCGGCGTTGGATGCCAGAATATCAATGCGCCCAAAGTGCTCCAGGGTGGTCGCCACCAATTGGCGGATTTCATCGCTGGAACTCAGGTCACATTTGACCGCCAGGGACTGTCCACCTCGCCGCTGAATCGCCTGGGCAGTCTGGTGTATCGTGCCGGAGGCATGACGCTGAAACTGACTGTCGGCGGAATCATCAACCTCAGTGCGGGAGGTCACCACCACACAGCAACCTTCGGCGGCTAACCCCTGGCAAATGGCCCGACCAATGCCGCGACTGCCGCCGGTAACGATGGCGACCTTCCCCTGCAACGACACCGACATCCCGGTCTAAGAGACTGGCCGGAAGTAGGGCAGGGAGATTTTTTCGTCCAACTCCTCAAAGACCACCTCCACCGGCATTCCGCACTTGATAATGGCCGGGTCGGGTTCCACCTCCACCAGGTTGGTAGCCATGCGCGCACCACCGGCAAACTCGACCACGGCGGTGACGTAGGGCGCTTTGTCCCGAAAGGCGGGAACCGGCGACCGATGGACAATGGCAAAGGTATGCACCACCGCCTTGCCGTCGGTTTTTACCCAGTCAGTGTCCCGGGAAAAGCAGTGGGGACAGATGTCCCGAGGATAGAAGTAGCTGCGGTCACAGGCTTTGCAATGGCGCAGCCAAAGCTCGCCCTCCTTGCACTTCTCCCAATAAAAGTCAGACTCAGGCTGAGGCACCGGAGGTGTGATTCGAGGCGCTGGTTGGGTCATCTCGCGCTCCTAAATTCAATCATCTGCAAACGCCAAATACCTAGCGTCAACAGAGAGAATACGGATAAAACCGCCCAGCGTCAAGCTGAATCCCCTAGCCCTTCAATTTGGCACCGTGTATCCTTGTTGATGGGAACAATGCGCCATCCCATGACCAGGACGCCGGATTTTCATCATTGCATAGGTCTATCATCCGGCGATCAACGTAACAAACAGTACTAACGATTTTTGAGAGGTTCTTTTGAAGCTATGTCTGCTCTGGTTTATTGCAATCCTGATTGGGGCCACCACGTTGGCGACGTCCGATGCGGTTCACGCCAATGGAGATCAAATCGTGGTGGTCAGTCAGAGCGCGGTGAGCGATTTCCCCAACGGGGTCAAATTCTTCATCGAAGCCACCAGCCCGGATGAAATTGACGATATTCGGGTAACTTTCAAAAAGCTGGGACAGAGCAACCGAAGCGGCTACCGGGTGGTTGATTTTGAACCAGGCACCGAGATTACCGGCGAGTCCTTGATTCCCAGCGGCAGCGGCGGCGAGTTCATACCTCCGGGAACCCGCATCGAGTATTCCTTTGAGATTCGGGACAAGACTGGCCGGACGCTCCGAACCGAAGACCAGGTATTCGTTTACCTGGATCACCGGCTTGAATGGCAAACGTTGTCGGACGGGTTGATCACCCTTTACTACAACGACACGGTGATTGATGGGCGAGCCCAGGCTATCTTGGAGGCCGCTCAAGAGACCCTCCAGCGCATGGGGCCGATACTGGGCATAGATCCAAAAGACCCGCTGCACATTGTCACCTATGGCGACTACGGGTCGATGGTAGAGGCCCTGCCATTTCGTGCTCAAGCCGTCAGGGATAACCTGATAACTCAGGGCACCGCATTTTCCGAAGAACGGGTGCTGCTGGTACTCGGTGCCGGGAGCGATTATCTGGGCACCACGTCCCACGAATTCACTCACCTGCTGGTGGCCGATGCCGCCGGGAGGGCCACCGCCAAGTTTCCTTCCTGGCTCAATGAGGGACTGGCCGAATACGGAAATATTGAGCCCGGCGAGGAATACGACCGGGCCTTGAGCCGGGCCATCGAAAATGGGCGGCTCAGGCCGCTCTGGTTTCAAGCCACCTTCAGCGGCACTCCTGACGATATAATAATCGCATACGGGCAGGGCAAGTCGGTGGTCGAGTTTATGCTGTCAAACTACGACGAACAGAAGATGGCCGACCTGGTCGTCGCCTTGAAGCGCACATTTGACATCGACACGGCTCTGCAAGAGACTTACGGATTCGACCAATATGGACTGGACACTGAATGGCGCAAGTCCTTGGGGCTAGAACCCCTGCCGGAACCTGAAGATCGAGTCGCACAGCAGCAGGCCACGCCTACCCCACCACCTACGTCAATTTTGGCAGCCACAGCGGCTCCCACGATCTCCGCCCAGGAGACCGCCGTGCCGGTGCCAGCAAACACTCCCGAGCCAGTCGAGCAGGACACGAACCAGGCATCACCCGGTTGTAGCGCACCTAGCCACTCCGGCAACTCGGTGACCGACCTGGCGATGCTGGCGCTGTTGGGCGGGCCTTTGGCAATGCTGACTGCCAGGGGAATCCGGCGGCGGCGTTAGCGAAAGAGCCAAAGCGGCGCTGAACTGCAGATTATAAATATGAGTCATCCCGAATTTAGGTAAGAGGAACTCCCTTTGCATCGATAGGCTGTCCTCCCTGCTCTGGTGGGAGGGAGTTAGAGGGAGGGGGACTCACCCTCACCCCAACCCTCTCCCATCGAGGGAGAGGGAGTTACCGCCTGCGACTTG
>MUCJ01000032.1 GCA_002816715.1 SAR202 cluster bacterium Casp-Chloro-G3
TCATCCAGTGACTTGGCATCGGACCTTCCAGCGGGAGACTATCTTAACTTGGCCCTTTCGCTGTCCTAACAATGGGGTCCACCTCAGTCATGGTTGTTCCTCCTCGTTTTTCAGTTCGTTAAGATAGTCGGTCAGCGAGTCCAACTGTTGTTCCCAATAGCGGCGGTAACGCTCTAACCACTCGACAGCCTCTCGCAACGGTTCCGCTTCCAGATGGCAACGACGTACGCGACCTTGCTTTTCCTGAGTCAACAGCCCGGCCCGCTCCAGCACGCGCAACTGCTTGGAGATGGCGGGCAATGAAACGGCGAAGGGCCGGGCCAACTCGGTAACCGAGGCGTCACCCTTGGTCAGGCGTTCCAATATCGCCCGGCGGGTTGGGTCAGCCAAAGCCGCAAAGGTGATTGCCAGAGGGTCGTCTAAAAGGTTAACCATTTGGTTAAATATTAAAGACCAGGCGACAGTGTGTCAAGGAATAAATGTCACCATACCAGTCCAACCTGGTGGCAAACCGTGGGACGCTTTTACCGATTAGGCGCGTTTTAGCGGCGGTTTGGTGGGCTGGAGCGACGCTGCCCCCGGTAGTCTGGCGCGTCGATGGGCACCCATTCAACCACAATGCTGTCCATCAACCGGGAGGCGATGCGGGACTTGTCGTTCTGCAAATCTTTTACGCTGAAGGAGGCGGTGATGATGGTGGGCAAGAGGGTTTCGTGGCGGTAGACCATAATCTGGTAGAGTTTTTCTTCAGCCCAAGAGGTGCTGCTCTCTGAGCCCAGGTCGTCCAGGATCAGCACCGGCACTGTTTTGATCTGCTCAAACAGTTCGTCGTACGCAATGGGGCTGTTGGGGCTGAAGGTGGCCCGCAGGTGGTCCAGCAGGTCTGGTACGAAAGCGAAGAACACTGTCTGGTTTTGCCGTAGAGCCTCCCCGGCGATGGCTACCGCCAGGTGAGTCTTGCCGGAGCCGTGGGGGCCGGTGAGCAAGATCCAACGGTTGGGGTCGGCGGCAAAATCCCGCGCGGTCTTTAGAGCGTATCCCAGCGATGATTGCTGTTGTGCATTGGAACTGTGTCCGCCACGGGGGTCGAAATTGGTGAAGGTCATCCGCAGCATCCCGGCGGGGACATCGCCAATGCGCCGGGCCAGGCGGGTGTTGTACTGGCCCAGTTGGAACACTTTGGAGAAACCCTCGGCGGCTTCGATTCGGGTGCGCAGACCTTCTTCCAATCGTTCCAAAGCCCCCCGGACGGTAATGACCGTCGGCAGTTGGGCGTTGAACCGGTGGTTGAAAATCTGGAACAACTTTTCTTGCGCCCAGGGGCTGGCGGTCTGGGTGTTCAGATCGTCAACGATTAGCACCGGAACGTTGCGCACCTGATCAAAAAGCTCGTCATAGGTCACCGGCGTTTCCGGTGAGTAGGTGGCCCGCAGATGGTCCAACAGGTCGGCGGCCACGATGAAGAAGGTGGTTTGCCCCAGCTCAATGCAGCGATTGGCTACGGCCACCGCCAGATGGGTTTTGCCCGAGCCGCTGGGGCCGGTGAATACCAGCCATCCGGTCGGTTCCTCGGCGTACTCCACGGCGGTGGCCATTGCCACTTGGAACCGTTGGTGGCTTCCTGTATCGGGCAGAGGGCCTTCCACCTTGGTGGTGGCGAAGGTGATGCGGCTGAGCGGGCCAAGATTGCTGTAGCGACGCAGGGAGGCGATACGGGCGGCGGGTTCGTCTCCCCGCTGGCAGCGGCAGGGAAAGGCCTGACCGAAGTCGGGATGCTCTACCGAAACGGCCTTGCTAACCCAACCAGCGCCTTGGCAGATGGGACAGACCTCAGCTTCAGCGGTCTCCGGATGACTCCCAGGGGAGGTGACCCCGTAGCTGTCGGTATTCCTCAAGGTGGTTTGTTGGGTTATCCTTCTGAGAATGTCGCCCAGACTCTCCATCGTCCTTTCCTTCATCGACCCAACGTCGCAAAATCGCCGATATGTAGGCCCAACTCCGTTTGTTCTGTGTTACCGCAATCTGAAACGCCTCGCCAATCCAGGGCCAGGGATACAGTTCTTCAGCTTCTTTCAGTTTCTCGGCCAGCATTGGCGAGATAGTGCCGATGTTATTCTCGTATAGCGCAAAGATGTTGGGCTTGGTATCTCCGGAGGTTTCGGTATACGGCTCATCGTAAGAATCTTCCTGCTGAATGGTTTCCCGAAGCAGAACGCCACCCTCAGTTTGTAAACGGGCGAGCGCGCGGCGGTCGCTTTCAGCGTTGACCGCGTAGAGCTTGTGGTTGGGTTTGCTTGAGTCGGACTGAAAGACCAGAAAGGTGTGCCGCTGTACCGCCAGGGACAAACCCCGTTGAATTGCCTCATGCGGCGACTGGTCAATGCCCTTGAGACCTTCAACTAAAACTTTGTCGTTGAGAAACTCATCTTGGGAGACAGCCCGCAACGCGCCCTTTTTCTGGTTGGCCAGCCAGAAGCCGCGCAGGGTCACCTTGAGTTCGGCCAAATCGTCGATCTGTTCCAGCAGGACACCCAGCACCGGGTCTGGGATAGACGTGGCGTGAACACCAGAGGGGAAGCCGGAGAATTCCACGGCTAGAAGTTATCGGTCTGGGCTAGCGACTCAAACCGCACCAGATGGTCACGAAACCGCAGTTTGATACTGCCGGTGGGGCCGTGGCGATGCTTGGCGACGATAATCTCGGCGATGGCTCTGGGGTAGGGACGCCCGGGATTTTGCTGTCCCCACTCGTCTTCGGTGAAGTACGCGTCTTCCCGTGAGATGAACATCACAACGTCGGCGTCCTGCTCAATGCTGCCGCTGTCCCGCAGGTCGGAGAGTTGCGGGCGGTGTCCGGTGCGGTTCTCAACAACCCGGCTGAGCTGGGAGCAGGTGAGGATCGGGACATTCAGGTCGCGGGCCATTCCCTTGATTGAACGGGATATTTCGCTGACTTCCTGCACCCGGTTGTCGCCGAAGCGTCCCTTGGCCTCGCCCTGGACTAGTTGAAGGTAGTCGATGACCAGCAGGTCCACTCCGTGCTCCAGCGATAGACGCCGGGACTTGCTCCGCATCTCAACAATGCCTTGAAAGGGTGTGTCGTCGATAAACACCGGCATATCGGAAAGGCCACCGATGGAATCGATAATCCTCTGCTCCTCGGCTTCGGTGTACAGGCCCAACCGCAAGCGGTGGGCGTCTACCCCTGCGTCGGCGGCCAGAATGCGCAGGGCTAACTGCTCCCGGCTCATCTCCAGACTGAATATCCCAGAGGTGAAGCCGTTTTTGGCGGCGTTCAAGCAGATGTTGACCGCCAGGGTGCTTTTGCCCAGGCCGGGTCGGGCACCCAAGATCAACATATCCGAGCGTTGCATACCGCCCAACAGTTCATCCAGGGCGTTGAAGCTGGTCATTACGGGTGCGCTGTTCTGGGCGGGCTCGGCGAGGGCGGCCCGGTCTTCCAGGAACTGGTCATATATCTGACGCAAGGGGACAAACCCCCGGTTGCTCTGCCCGGAGCGCACCTTGAACAGGGTGTCCTCGGCCTGGCGCAGGGTAGCCTCTATGTCCTCGGTATCCTCGTAACCCAGGGCCGAGATGCGGGAGGCGGCGTCAATGAGTCGTCGCATGGTGGCGGTACGCGCAATGAGTTGGGCGTAGTATTCGGCGTTGGCCGAGTTAGGGGTAATGGAGATCAAATGGCTGAGGTAGGCCATGCCGCCCACCGATTCTAACTGGCTGGTGCGGGACAGTTCCCGAGCCAGCGTTACCTGATCGATAGCCTCGCTCCGTTGGAACAGGTCAACGCAGGCGGCAAAACAGGAGCGGTTCCTCTCCCGGTAGAAGTCGTCCGGTTTGATCAGGTGCGACACCCGGAGAAACGAATCGCTATTGATCAGCAGTGCCCCAACCACCGCTTCCTCCGCCTCAATGTCGTGGGGAAGGAGTTTCTCCGCGTACATTTACTTTACTCTTCGGCCTCCGCCGTGATGTGGATGGTCGCCTGAATGTCAGCCGTCAGTTTCAGGGAGATTTCGTACTCGCCCGGTGCACGGATTGGCTCAATGGTTTCCAACAATCGGCGGTCAATGTCCCGACCGATGGTGGTGGTTAGCGTTTCGGCGATATGGGCGCTGCCGATGGCACCATAGTACCGCCCGGTGGGAGTGACCCTGGCCATAACGCTGATCTGGGTGTTATCCAGCAGTTGGGCCAGCACTTCCATGGTCTCGGTTTCTTGCAGACGCTGCGCATCGCCAACCGACTTGATCTTGTTCACCCGCTTCATAATCTCTGGGGTGACTATTTCGGCCAGCCCCTTGGGGATCAGGTAGTTCCGGGCGTAGCCGTCGGCCACACGCTTAACTTCACCAGCGTGGGCCTTTTGGGCTACGTCTTGTAGGAAGAGTACGTTCATGTTTACTGCCTCTCTAAATATTGGGAATGTGGGAATGGGTGAAGACATTATACTGTATTAACCTGGAACCCTCAAAGGTTGCTTGACACACCTTTGATCCCGTTATCTCAAGACTGATTTGAGACTAATGGGCAGCACTCCTTCAATTGACGGTTTCGGCCCACGTACCTACAATCGGATCGTGGCGAATGCCGTGTTGAATGCCGTGGCGAATGCCAGGGAAGTTTCCTCCGTCGCTAAGGAGCGTGGAGACGGCCCTAGGTTGAGGCCGATATGCAACTGGATTCCGGTCTGCGCGGCGATGACGGCGCTCCAGACTTCGGCAGATGTTTCTACAAAATCCAGCTTAGATTAGGTTTAGGTGGCGGTCGTTGAGTTTCATTGATGATATCGAGCAACAAACCCTGGGCCTGCGGCAGGCGATTCTGGCCCACCCTTTCATTGTCGGGGTCGGCGACGGCAGTCTGGATGTAGCCAAGTTCAAGCACTACGTCACCCAAGACTACGCTTACCTGATTGACTATAGCCGAGTGCTGGCGTTGGGATCGGCCCGGGCCACCGACCTGGCAACGATGGGCTGGTTTGCCAAGCTGCTGGACGAGACCCTAAACGTTGAAATGGGCCTGCATCGCAGCTACTGCGCCGAGTTTGGCATTGCCGCCGGGGAGTTAGAAGCCACCGAGCCAGCGCCCACTACCATCGCTTACACCAGTTTCTTGCTGAAGACGGCGCACCAGGGCAGCTTTGGCGAATTGGTAGCCTCGCTGCTGCCCTGCCAGTGGGGGTATTGGGAGATTGGCGACCACCTGTCCCGGCAAGGGGAGCCAGCCTCCGCTCCTTTGTACTGCCAGTGGATTCAGATGTACACCACCCCGGAATTTACGGGGCTGGCCCAAGAAGCCAGAGCATTGGCGGATCGCATTGGAGACCAGGCTGGGCCAGCCGAGGTAGCGGCGATGGGTGAGGCTTATCGCACTAGCCTGCGGTTTGAACGGCTATTTTGGGACATGTCCTACAACTTGGAACGCTGGCAATTGTAGTTGCCTCTGACATTCGGGCGAAGGCCGGAATGCAGTTACGCTCTGCCGCATACTGCTCACTGGTCAATCAACTATGTCACGGCCTAGGCTCTGGCCTACACCGGAGCGACGAGAGAGAGGCCATTTATTCGCAAACTGTTAGCTGAGCGTAGGTTCTGGCTAACGTTTTACCGCTCGAAATATCAGGCAAGGCCAGGAAAAATTGATGTCTCCGTCGGCGGTTGGCTCAATCTCGAAAGCCTCTTTGACTTCGGACGACCCGGCCAGGAAGTCTCTCCTTAGAGTAATAACTTCCTCATCGGGCGTGGCGGTGCGGGCCACCCAGTTGTTGAACTGGAGGTAGACCCGGACGTTCTCTCTGGCGACTATTGCCAAGTCTCGCGCCGACAGCATGCCTTCAATCACGGAGATTTTTCGGTCATTGACATGACTGAAGTCCCGACGCAATTCAATGTCGTTCAGCCATTCGGCGACGGCGTCATCTTCTGGCGCGATGGTGTCGGCCATCACCAGCGAGCCGCCGACTTTCAATACCCGGTGGATTTCGTTCAACGCCTGCTCGAAGTCGGCGAAGTGGTGCCCGGCGACCCGGCAAGTGACCAGATCCAGGGAATCGCTGGCGAAGGGCAAATGCTCGGCGGCGTTATGACTGAGCATCAGGTTGCTTAGCTGGCGTTCCTGTCCAATGCGTCTGGTCTCTTGAAGCATTGGCCGGGTGAGGTCGCTGGCGACGACCCGCTGAGAGCATTGGGTCATGGCAAAGGCGGTAAATCCCGCTCCGGTTCCCAAGTCCACAGTCCAAGCGTAGGGGCCGGGCGCGGTCAGCCGGACAATCGCTTCCAGGCTGGCGTCGCTAACGTGGACCTGGCTGGTGGCGTACACCGGGGCTTGGGAGCCGAACATCTGCTGGGCTAGAGTTCCCTCCTGATTGGTGGCCATGTATTATTTTCCTCTCTTAGTTTATTAGTGATTGACGAGCTGGTGTGGAAGCTCATTGAATCCAGTGGGGAATCCAGTGGGGAATCCAGCGGGCTTATGGGCTTAGCCGGAACGGGGGATATTCATCGCGCATCAACGCAGTGTAGGCCAGAACTCTCAACGACCACCGGCTGATGCCCAGTACCAGGTCAAACAGGTCTCGGGGATAGCGTCCGGTGAACAGCAAGGCCACCCCGGCAAAAATCACCAGTATGACTTGCAGTCCTCCGAAGCGGTAACCCCCTCCACCCTGGAAAAAGGCGAGTATCAGGTAGTGGGGGATTGCCAACAGCCACCACTTGATCAGCACCAGTCCCCTGGACAAGTTTTCTGGGTACTCAACTTCTAAAGTGGCCGGATAGTCCCTGGGTTGCAAGCTGAAAGGTGGGTACTGGTCGGTGGCCAGCGCGCTGTAGCTGTAAAACCCTACTCGCCAGGTCCAGCGCATGACCCCAACGTTAAAGTCGAACATGCCTCTGGGGTAACGTCCGGTGAACAGGATGGCGAAGAAGGCAATTATGGTGATGATTAGAAAGGCGATCCACAGGAAAAATAGGACGATGAAGTGAGGTATGGCCAATAGCCATTTGAACAGCCACCGCCAGCGACTTAAAGATTCACCAAACTCGCCTTCGACCGAGACCGGGTACGCGCTAACAGGTCCAGTAGCCATAATGTCCTCCTCTTGTAGAGTTTAGCGGACACGTTGTGCCTGACGGTATTTTGACTGAGGGTGCTCAGGGTGTCAACGATTCATAATTTATTTGGCTAATATTTCCGGTGACCGGAGCCGTCACTCCCCGCGAGCGCCAAAATTTCTGGACAGCCTGGAAAAATCCGCAACGTCGATAATATTATCCTGGTTAAAATCGGCGGTGTCGTTGAAGTCGGTTTCTCCTGCTGACTGGCCAAAGCCGTTCCGCAGATTCTGAACGTCGGCAGAGTCTACTACGTTGTCTCCATTAATGTCTCCGGGCCTCAGTTGGGGCATAACGATAGACACTACCTGCTGTGACCCTCCTGAAGTCGGAACCGTTATGTTTCGCAACACCCTCGTCAAAGACCGGCTGCCCTTGACCCTCAAATCGTAAGCGCCCGGTGGCAATAGCGAGGATGGGACATCGCCAATCCGGAAAGCGCCGCTGGCGTCGGTGCTTAACCGACGGAAACCGGCCGCTGGAACGTCGCTGCCGCCCAGCCAGGGTGGCACTGCGCCGGGTTGCCACAGAGTAACTGCTAGCTCGGATGGGAAATTGTCCTGCTCGTCCTGCAATGCAAGCTGAACCCGGAACTCGGTTGTCGTCACCGGGCCAACTTTAATGTTGGCGGTCGGAGATGCCGACGCTGAGACCTCGATGGGCACCAAATTGTCCGATCGGTCCAGCGTGATGACCTGAGCCGGAGCGCTAGTTCTCAACAATTTTGAAGCGCCCAGGTTATTGCCCTTTATGACTATTCTACCGATAACCGCCCGAGGATGATTATGGTCAAGTTGCATGCCGGAGGGCCGTCCGGTCGGGTTAAAATTGGTCAAGGTAACGGTGTAATCCAGTTGTCCAGAGGCGGAATCGTACTGGTTCTGCACCGTGAAATATCCGCTGCTGACCCCGACCGGGTTGCCATTGAGCCAGGGAGTTCTGTCCAGGAACAGGATGGGGTCTCTCTGCTCTTGTACCGGCTGGCCGGACGTTGCGTTTAGCTGGATTTCGGCTACTGAGCCGTCGGTCAGGACGTGGTGGGTCTCCCACGCGACCACCGGCAGGGGGTCCCCGGTGGCGTCAATTTCGATTGGTAGGTCCAGTATCAAGTCTAATAAAACCGTCCCGCCAATGGGGATGCTCAACTCGCTCTGGCAGGGGTCAACATTGGCCCGGCACACCAGCAGGTCAATGGGAGGTGTGTCCGCCTGAATTGGTGTCGTTCCGAGCCCAGCTCCTGGCGCAGCCACGGTAACCATGGCGACCGCAATAAAAATGAGCCACTTTGCAGCGGCTCGCTTCACCCAGGGTATTCTGCTCATCACGACGGTTTTAACGTGCCGCGCTAGTCATTGTCTGTGTTGAGGACAGCCGGCTCTGGGTGGGTGAACTCGTGGTCTTCGCAGGCGACCCAGCGGGAGCCGTCTTCAAAGACTTCCTTTTTCCAGATGGGGACAATTTCTTTGACCCGGTCAACCACCTTATGGCAGGCGTAGAAGGCCTCCTTGCGATGAGGCGAAGCCACCGCCACCACCAGGCTGATCTGGCCGATGTCCACCGGGCCAATGCGGTGCACTATCGCGATGTCGGCAATGCCGAACTCAGCGCAGATTTCCTGCTGAATTTCTGCCATCTTCTTGAGGGCCATTTCCTCGTATGCTTCGTAGTCCAGCTTGAGCACCCGCTTGCCTTCAAAGGAGTCGCGGGTGGTGCCCAGGAAAGTCACCACCGCGCCGTTGCCATCCTGGCGCACCTGATTGGTGATCTGTTCCGGGTTCAATGGTTCGTGCGTAATCCCAATCATTTCATTAGCCTCCGCTGACCGGTGGAATGAGACAGACTTCGTCGCCTTCGTGCAGCGCCAAATCGGGATCGGCGTATTCGGCGTTGACCGCTACTACAATCTTAACGTCGGGCGGGGCCAGGTTGGGGAACCGCTGCCGGATCGTGTCGGTCAGATCGGTCACCGTCCCGCCGTCGGGCAGCTCCAATGCAAGCTGACGTAGACCAGCCCGCTCACGGTACAACGCAAAAAAAGTAACAACCAAGTGCATATTCGGCCTCGGTTCAAGTATACACAAGGGGCAATGGTCTGTCTGCATCGTGAACGAAAAGACTCTGGTTTCAGGACATCCTGTACTGCAAATGATCGAGAATTTCCAGGTAGGCGGAAGGCATCAGTTCACCGTCATTGCCAAGGAGACTATCCAGTTGTCCTTGCTCAAGCAGGGCTTCTATCGCCCGTCCGGTGGCTAGTTTGCCGTGTCCCCACCGTCGCAACGTTGATGGATACTGGTCGGCAAGACCCTGAGTTAATCCGGGAAGCGCGGTGACCCCTGCTTCAGACTTGGCCTCGATTTCTACCTCGTAGTGCCGGATTGGTCGTTGCCCGAAGTGGTAGACTACCGAGTCGATACTCAACTCAGCCAATGGCGGATTATCGGGGATTGCACAGTCCCGAATGTTCCTGATCTGGCGGTGGTTATCTCGCTGCTGGATCGTCTCCAATCCGGCAGCGGCCAGAGCGACCAGGGGACTGGTGGAACCGGGCGTAAGTGGAATTGTTGGCAACATAATGTCTCTACTGGCCAGATCCGCCTTGATACGGGCCAGCGAATCCGGCGACCAGGGAATTTCCAGCTCTAGTCGCTCTGAGATGCCCTCAGCCAGTCTTTTCGGCGGGCCTTTCAGGGTAAGCCAGAGAGCCTGATCGATTTCTCGCAAACGCAGGTTGAAGTTGGCCTGCCGCAGGATTTGCTCGGTAGTGTCCAGGTAGTAATCGCGTATAGATGCCGGAGGTCGGGGCTGCAAGGCGTATTGACCCGCCGATGACAGTGCGGCAACATTCGCCACCACCTTTTGAGGTGTCTCCGAGCAAATTATCAGGGTTGCTTCTATCTCTAGCATGACCGGCTTCTGACGTCTAGTTTTATTCCGCACAGCGGCGTAACTCGATTGCTGCTCACTCTAGGCCATATTGGGGAGCAGTTCAAGGGACGCTTCTAAAGCGGCTGAGATTAAAATATACTGGCAGGCAGAATGGTACCATTACGGTTGATTCAGGAACTGATCGGTGTCAAGCACGGTACGGGGTCAACGCTGGATTGAGAGTCATCACAATGGGCTGGCTAGACCCCCTCTCCCTTGATGGGAGAAGGCTGGGATGAGGGTGATACCCCTCACCTCATTCCTCTCCCACAAGGGGAGAGGATGCCACCAATCAAAATATGATTGACATGGTAATAGGCACCTGGATCGCAGCATTACCCAAGGGAGGCGATTTTGGCTAACCGAGAGCGACTGCTTAAAACTCTGATGGACTTGATCCGCATTGATAGTCCCACCGGGGAAGAAGATGCGATGGACCAGGAGGTCACAGCCAGGTTGCAAGCCCTGGGTTTTACGGTACACCATGACTCCTTCAACAACGTTATTGCCAAATTGGACGGCGTCGGCGAGCCGGTGCTGCTTTCGGCGCACCTGGACACGGTGGAGCCGGGCCGGGGCATCAAGCCGGTGCTGCACGGCGACACCCTTCGGTCCGATGGCACTACCATCCTGGGCGGCGACTGCAAAGCGGGAGTCAGTATCATCTTGGAAGGGATTACCTCGGTGCTGGAGTCTGGCGCGCAACACCTGCCCGTCGAGGTGGCCTTCAGCCGGGCCGAAGAAGGCGGGCTGGTGGGTGTTCACCACATGGACTTTGGCCGACTTTCGGCCAAGCGAGGAGTGGTCTTCGACGCTGAAGGCGGTGTTAACCGTATCACCGTAGCCGCGCCGTCGCAGAACGTGGTCAAGGCCTACATTCAAGGCCGTGCCGCCCACGCCGGGCTGGAACCGGAAAAGGGAATCTCGGCGGTGCTGATCGCCGCTCATATCCTGACCCAATTGCCGCTGGGTCGCATTGATTCCGAAACCACGTCTAATATTGGCAGGATTGAGGGAGGGTTGAAGCGCAACATCATCCCGGAGACTGCCTATATGGACGGTGAGATTCGCAGCCGCGACCAGTCCAAGCTGAACCAATACACCCAGCAGTTTCGAGAAGTGTTTGATCGCGTTGCCGCCCTATATCCCGAGGCCAAGGTGTCTCTGGAGATTGAAAACACCTACTATTCCTTCAACGTTGATGCCTCCCATCCCACGGTGGGAATGATTTCCCGCGCTCTGGCCGACGCCGGTTTGAAACCTCAATTGGAAGGCAGTGGCGGCGGCTCCGATGCTAACGTATTCTTTGAGAATGGGATTGCCGCGTTGCCGGTGGGTATTGGCGTCAGGGCCTTTCACACCAAAGAAGAAACGGTGATCATTCCAGAGGTTCTGGAAGGAGCTGAGGTCTGCCAGCGGATTATTCAGGGGCTGTAATTCCCCCTTCCCCCTTGATGGGAAAGGCTGGAATGGGGGTAATGGCCAGCCGCACAATTGGATGACCCAAGCGCTTTGCGGACCTACCAGTCCCCTACAGTTCGTCGGGCGACATACCGAACCGTTGCATCAGTTCTTGAACGCCCACCCCGGCCTGCCGTCGCAACCTGCGTGCGTTGTCCCGTTCCTGGTCTAACGCTCGGTAAGCGTCGGTGGCAAAAGGCCGCCAGGTGTTGCGGAGAATCCTCAAGGCTTCCTCTTCGCGCTGGGCCGCATCTACCAGTGAATCACCCATTGGCCGCAAAAACGAGGCTTGGGGCAGATTATTCACCCGCTTGGATATGTCCCCAAAGCGCAACGCGAATGCCCCCAGTCGGTTGGAGACTTCAACACGGTTGCAGCCACCCTCGGTGCGACGCCATTCATTGTACTCGTCATGGAACGCGGCCCAGTCTTGCACCAGCAAGTCGTACTGCTGCCGGAAGGCGTCAACGTCGCCGATTATATCCGATTTATCCGACGATGAAGCTTCCAGAATGTCCTTGAGGTCGTCATCGACCTGCTCCAGAACACCGTCGCTGCCAGATGCTTTAGCGTCGGTGTCGCTGAAAGAAGGCGCACTATCACCTTCAGCCTGACTGTCGAAGCTCTCCTTCAGTTGGGTCAACGCATCCTGCTCAGCTTTGGCGGCTTTCTTCAAGTCGGCAATCATGCTTTTGCTGGTGTCTGATGAAGGCAAATCGTCAACTGCCGACTGAACCTTTTTCAAGTCGTCGATCACTTCGCCTAATTTGGTGGCGGAATCGGCGGCCCTGAGTGAGACCTGCTCGTCGCGCACTGAATTATAGGCGTCGTGGAGTGACGCCCAGTCTTTCTTGACTGATGCAAACTCGGTGGAGAACTTCCTGGCGTCGTCCAGCGCGTCTTGGCCGGTGGACTCGCTCAGGTCGGCCAGATCATCAGCGACAGCCTTCTGTGAGGCTAGCCCTTCGGCGCGCGCGCTGTCCACGGCTTCAAACAGCGCGGTGGCGTCTGGTTGCCACCGGTCGCTCAGGCGGCGCAGTCCGGCCGCCTCCTTTTCCGCTGACTCAATCAACTGGTCGGCTAATCTCCGTGTTGAGGAAGACCGGGGTAAATTATTGGCCTGCTGGGTAATCTCACTCAGGTCACCGGCGAATCCCCGTAGAGTTGCCTGCGCCGCGGTCCAGTCGCAAGACGACAACCCAACCCGCCACTGGTCAAACTCGGTGTGGAACCGCTCCCAGTCCTCTTCGATAAGTCTTTGGGCGCGGGCAAAATCTTGAGCGGCTTGCCGGGCCTCGGGTGGGATTGGGGTTGTTGTCGGGGGCTGGTTGGCGGGATTGGGGTTGGACGCTGGAGGGGCGGCGGATCCGCAGGCAACCACCAGGGCCAGAATTATCGCGGCAGCCAGCGGTGGCAGCAGGCCAATCTTTAGTCTCATTCGGTTTTATACACCCCTACTAAGTCGTTCACCAGCCCCGACCGAAATTCTCCCGATGTGAGGCGGTCAATGGCCTGGTTCAATGCCTCTGGCGAGTCGGCTAATACTATCAGCACATGGCGGTCCTGGCTCTGGCTGAGCGCGATAATCGCTGTGTCCTCGACGGGAATGTCGGAAGCCGAGGGTATGCTGAGAGTGTCCCCGACCGTCACTCGGTTGTCTTCAAGGTAAGAATCGACTGCTGTGGCGTCCTGGTAGAGGCCCAGGAACACCGTATCGACAGCAATGTCCTCCAGTTCGCTCAATTCTGACGGCACCTGCATTCCGGAGAATTCGCTCTTGAGCTTGGTTCCCGCGTCAAATAGGGAGGGCTGTCCCAATAGGATGTTCACATCGCCTTTGAAAAAACTGGGGAAGTCGGCCAGCTCAAATTCCCTTTCGCTGTCGGTCAAGTAATCGGCGATGTTTGAGATAAGTTGGTTGTTATCCAGACTCGAATTATTGGGGGGTATCATAAAAGTCAGGTCAGAAATCGCCAGCACATTGCGACTCTCGCCGGTAGCCATCGGGTAGGTGGGGCTGGCGGTTCCGGTCACCGATGATTGGGTATTGCCGTCGGCAAAGGCCAACCCTACGCCCGATGACTTGACCGACCCGGCGGTATAAAGAACTATTTCGTTGAGACCAGAGGTCAGTTCATCCGGCTGAAAATCCCGGACGAAGATGTGCCGGAAGTTGAGATCGTACTCAACCTGGTTGAACAGGTAATCGGGCTGAAACTCCAGGCCGAAGGGTTCACCCACCGTGTTGATTTCGTGGGGTCGATCGGGGTCGGCGACGAGCAGCAGCTTGCCACCTCTGGCGACGAACCGCTCTAGTACGGCAATGTCCGTGCCCTGGTATGGCTCTCTGGGCGAGATAATCAAGAAACTGTCGGCGTGGCGCAGTCTATCCTCAAGTAAAGGTATGCGTTCCTCGTCGTTGACCAGGATAAATTCCCCAACAAACTCCACATCGTAGCCCCGGTCGGCTACCCGTGACAGCAAGGTGACGATCTCCGCCTGTTCAAACGCATTGCGGTGCGCCGCATCCACCAGCAGGGTGCCCCGACGCAATTGCATCCTGGGCACATCAACGAAATCGCTGGGCCCGTTTACCGATGTGGTCTGAGTAAGTAGTTCAAAGGGAATGTTGGGCGATGCCGGTGGGTTGTAACCACCACGGTTGAAATAGAAGAAGGCACCCAGGAAAAACACCAGGGCGACTGCGGCGGTAAACAGGATATATAGCGATAGCTTAGGGATATTGGCCAGCATACATGTAATAGATATTTGGCCGATTTATTTCTAATGGGAAACCGGGCAGGGGGTCGTCCTGAGCCTCGGTGAGGCTTCCGGTGAGCATAAACCGGCGCAGGTCGCCCAGGCTGACCGTCTGGTTTTGCTCTGCGCCCAGACCTGCCACGGCGCTAATTGACTCTGGCCCGCCTTGAGCCGTACTGGAAGACGAACGAGATAGAGCCAGCAGAGTTGAGAGGTCCAGGCCAGCCGAGTCGCCGTCCGAGGAGGCAAAGATACGGCGAACCTTCTGGACAAAGATGCGATCAACCTCCACGTTGATATCCACCAGTTCATAGTTGGAGATTCCGGCCAGGCTGGCCGCCTTGTCGATGGCCGCGCTGTCGTCGCCGATCTCGTCGGCCAGTCCCAGCCGGACTGCTTCCATGCCAGCGTAGAGCCGCCCCTCAACCAGTTCTTCATAGGGAATGAGCAGCTTGTCGCCCCGTTCCGAGACTACCATCTGGGCGAAGGACTGCTTCAGCAGGTCCATTGTGCCGATCCAGTCCCGTCGGGTGCTGCCGGTCAACTTGGATGGCCCGGTGAACAGGACTGACTCAGGAGGAAGCGCGGGCAAGGTTGGTCCTAGGCCGGATACCACTCCCACGTTGCCCACCAGCGACGAGGTCTTGACGAAGGTGTGGCTTGCTCCCATAGACATCATGAACCCG
>MUCJ01000033.1 GCA_002816715.1 SAR202 cluster bacterium Casp-Chloro-G3
TGTAAACGGCGGAGCAATAATGTACCGCAAGGGCGGTGAGATCAAGGCTGCGATGGCGGTTTGAAATTGTACCGCCCGAGGGCTTCTCCTTAAGCTAAGAGTAATAGCTTGGAGGGAAGACCCGAGGGATGTACATTGTGGATTTATACCGAAGAGTTCGTCAGGCCCACTTCATTGAAGGGAAGAGCATCCGTCAGGTAGCTGGGATGTTCAACCTGCACCGCGATACGGTGAACAAGATGCTGGAGTACTCGGCGCCACCAGGCTACCGTCGCCAGCAGCCGCCACGGCGGCCGAAGCTGGACCCCTACACCGGCATCATCGACCAGATCCTTCAATCGGACCAGGCCCGGCCCAAGAAGCAGCGCCACACCGCCCTGCGGATATTCCAGCGGCTGAAAGCGGAGCACGGGTTCAGCGGCCAGTACACCATCGTCAAGGACTACGTGCGCCGGCACCGGATCTCTAGCCAGGAGATGTTCGTGCCTCTGGTGCATCCCCCGGGGCAGGCCCAAGCCGACTTCGGAGAGGCCCAGGTGATCATCGATGGAGTGCTAATCAAGGCCCACTATCTGGTGGTGGACCTGCCCTACAGTGACGCCTTCTACGTCCAGGCCTATCCCGGCGAGACCACCGAAGCCTTCTGCGACGGCCACAACTGGGCCTTCTCCTTTTTGGGGGGTGTGCCCCAGACGATCCTTTACGACAATACCAAGCTGGCAGTGGCCCGGATTCTGGGCGACGGGAAGCGCCGGCTGACCCGGGTCTTCAGCGAGGTTCTGTCCCACTACCTGTTCGACCCCCGCTTCGGCCGCCCCGGCAAGGGCAACGACAAAGGCAAAGTGGAGAGTCTGGTGGGCTACGTGCGCCGCAATCTTTTCGTGCCCTTACCCGCCTTCGAGAGCTTCCCGGCCCTGAATGCCTACCTTGATGCCCAGTGCCGGCAGCGACTGGAGTTGGTGCGGCCAGGACACACCCTGACCATCGGGGAGCGGCTGGAGCAGGAACGGGAGGCTCTGATGGATCTCCCCCTGACCCCCTACGATGCTTCGAACAAACAGTCGGGGCGGGTCAGCTCCCTCTCCCTGGTGCGCTACCAGGGCAACGACTACTCGGTGCCGGTGGCCTACGGTCACCGGGCGGTGCTGGTGCGGGGCTACGTCCACCAGGTGGTGATCAGCTGCGGAGAGCAGGTCATCGCCCGGCACCCCAGGTCCTACCAGAAGGGGGACTTCGTCTATGATCCAATCCACTATCTCCCCTTGTTGGAGCGTAAGATAGGGGCCCTGGACCAGGCGGCACCTCTGGCGGGCTGGAACCTGCCCCCAGAGTTCGATACCCTGCGCCGTCTCCTGGAGTCCCGGATGGGTAAACGAGGCAAGCGGGAGTACGTCCAGGTGTTGCGATTGATGGAGACCTTCCCTCAGCCGGAGGTCCATCAGGGGGTCAGGGATGCCTTGCGGCTGGGGACCATCGGCTTCGACGCGGTCAAGCACCTGCTGCTGTGCCGCATCGAACACCGTCCCCCCCGGCTGGACCTGGCCGACTACCCCTACCTGCCCCGGGCCCGGGTGGCGACCACTTCAGCCAGCGCCTACCTGAGCCTGCTGGGAGGGAAGTCATCATGAGCGACACTCCCCAGGTCCTGCTGGCCCATCACCTCAAGGCCCTGAAGCTGCCCACCTTCCTCAGGGAGTACGATAAGGTGGCCCGCCAGTGCGCCCAGGAAGGAGTGGACCACACCGGCTACCTGCTGCGACTGGCGGAGTTGGAACTGATCCAGCGGGAGGGACGCATGGTGGAACGGCGCGTCAAGCTGGCCCGCTTCCCCGCCGTCAAGAGCCTGGACAGCTTCGACTTCCTGGCCATCCCCTCCCTGAACCAACCCCTGGTGCTGGAGTTGGCGCGCTGCGAATACGTAGAGCGTCGGGAGAACATCATCGCCCTGGGCAACAGCGGCACCGGCAAGACCCATGTGGCCCTGGGTTTGGGACTGGCCGCCTGCCAGCAGGGACTGAGCGTGGGATTCACCACCGCCTCCGCCCTGGTCCATGAACTGATGGAGGCCCGGGATGAACGACGCCTGTTGCAGGTACAGAAGCGGCTGTCCGCGCTGAAGCTGCTGATCATCGATGAGCTGGGCTTCGTGCCCCTGTCCAAGACCGGGGCGGAACTATTGTTTGAGGTCTTCAGCCAGCGCTACGAGCGGGGCTCTACGGTGGTCACCTCCAACCTGCCCTTCGACGAGTGGACCGAGGTGTTGGGCTCGGAACGTCTGACCGGGGCGCTGCTGGACCGCCTGACCCACCGGGTGCACATCCTGGAGCTGAACGGGGACAGCTACCGGCTCAAACAGAGCCGCCAGCGAAGCCGCCCGTCATCCCGAACCCCGGAGACGGAAACTACCAGCCTCTGACTGCACTGCCCGGCCAATCAGGGTGACCTGAATCTCGGCCAGTGAGGTCACAATGGCTCCGGCAATAGGATGCTGTCTGACCCCCTCAATCTCCAACGTTGCGCCCTGGACCAACCAACGGCTCATATCCCTGAAGTGTCTTTGCCTCGTTTAGCAAACCCTCTTATCTGTGTAACCCTACCCCACATAACATCTCTGGTGGTACACAATTACTCCGCCCCGATGGTACGTTTTCTCTCCGCCCTTGACAAGTGCTAGCTAAGGGGTAGAAAAAGTGAAAAAACGGTGTACATTCTTAGCTTTTTTGAGCACAATCCAAACTGTGTCTGGGTGATATAATCCTATCAATCCATAGTCTAGTGTCGGTTCTAGCTGGACAACTACCGGTTCATCGCAAAGCCAAAACGTATATTTTCTCTGTCGGTAACAATTTAGTGTTACTCTAGCAATCAGAACTGACCTTTTATTGGGTCAGCAGTCCATCATAGGAGAATGCAAAGGCATGGCCACCAGCGTTGAAGCACTGTCACTACTTGAAATGGGCAAGGCCGCTCAGCAATCGGCCCGTAAGCTTTCCCGATTGCCCAGCAGCACTCGCAACCAGGCCCTGCTCAACATCGCTGATGCCCTGGAACACGACCAGCAAAACGTGCTATCTGCCAACCAAAAGGACTACGCTGAGGCCCAGTCTGACGGGATGAACGAGGCAATGCTGGACCGGCTGTTGTTGTCACCGGAGCGCCTTGACGCGATGGCCCAGGACGTGCGCAGCATCGCAGGATTGGCCGACCCAGTGGGTGAAACCATCGAAAGCAAGACCCTGGACAACGGCCTGTACCTGGAAAAGCGCCGCGTGCCCCTGGGAGTCATCGCCAGCATCTACGAGAGCCGCCCCAACGTGACGGTGGATATAACCGCCCTGTGCTTAAAATCCGGCAACGCCTGTATTTTGCGGGGCGGCAAGGAAAGCCTCCACTCCAACACTGCGCTGGTCAAGCTGATTCACCGGGCAATTGATCAGGCTGGCATTGCCAAAGAAACGGTACAGTACATCGACAATCCAGACCGAGCCTTGGTCAATACTTTGCTCCAAATGAAAGGTTATGTCAACTTGCTGATTCCCAGGGGAGGTCCCGGCTTGATCAAATTTGTGGCCGAGCACGCCACCATGCCGGTAGTTACCGGAGGCATTGGAGTTTGTCACACTTACATTGACCAGTCTGCCGACCTGAACATGGCTGCCGAGATCGTTTTCAACGCCAAAGTGCAGCGGCCCACCGTCTGCAACGCGCTGGACACGGTGCTGGTTCACGCGGGGATCGCCCCCAAATGCCTGCCTTTGATCGCCAGCCGATTGGGAGAAGCCGGGGTTGAACTGCATTGCGACCATCGAGCGTTGAGCATTCTGGGGCCACAGCCTCCCCCGAATATATTGCCAGCGACCGAAGAGGACTGGGGCAAAGAGTTCCTGTCGCTGACCGCCGCCATCAAGTTGGTTGACTCCCTGGACGACGCGCTGGCTCACATTGAGACCTACGGTTCCGGTCACTCCGACGCTATCATAACTGAAGACCAGGCCGCCGCTGACCGCTTCTTGGACGAGGTGGATTCCTGCGCAGTCTATGTTAATGCCAGTACCCGATTTACCGACGGCGCCCAGTTTGGCTTTGGGGCCGAAGTGGGCATTAGCACCCAGAAATTCCACGCCAGAGGCCCGATGGGCTTGCGAGAACTAACGTCATACAAATGGCTGGTCAAGGGCACCGGCCAGATTAGGTCGTAAATACTATGGTTGACTTCAATTTCGAGCGCGAGGTGCGCACCCCTTACTCCGAAGCCTATGCCATCCTGGAAGATGACCGGCCCATTGGCCGAGCCGACATCCACTTCGCCTCGAACGTGGTTCACGTAACGCTGGTAGTGGACGAAAGCGTCACGCAAGAAGCTGTCCAGGAAATTATCGACACCATAGACGAAGACATGGCCGATGCCGTGGGCATAAATCGGGACGAGTTCATCATTCACGTGTTTCAGGGCCGGGAAACCGGCGTGTTCAGCGACAGCAGTTTCGGCGAGAACGGCAAAGAGCACTAAGAAACTATCTCAAAAATCCGCCAATTAAAGCAAACAATCCTTCGACAAACTCAGGATGAGCGAGTTCCAAGTTAAAGACCGCTTGTGGTGAGCATGTCTCACCACATTTTGAGATAGCCACCAATCAGGGCCGTCTTAGATTGCGCTCAGCGCCTCTAACAGATTCGCAATGCTAGGCCGGTCTTCAGGCTGAGCGCTGCGGTACTCATAGCGGACTACGCCTTCACGGTCTATTACGAAATCGCCCCCAAGCTGCCTCAGGTCGCTGCGCTGAAAATGATAGCGACGACCACGGAGCAGCAATTTCAAGTAAGTCCAGGCGGTCTTTGGCCCCAATACCTGAGTCCAAGACCCTTTGACCAACCCGTAGCCCCGGTAAACGTCCCGCTCCGGGTCGGACAACAGCGGAAAAGGCAGCCGCATTTGCCGGGCCAATTGGGCCAGGCGGGCCTTTGATTCAAAGGATATGATCAGCACCTCACCGCCGCTGGACTGAATCGCCCCATAATAACGCCGCAACTGCGACAGGTGCTCCCGGCAGGGCAGTCAAGCGAAATGGCGCAGAAATACCAGAAGCAACTTGCGGCCACGAAAGTCGTACAGCGAGTGATACTCTGCATCGGGAGCAGGCAACGCGAAATCGGGCGCAGCCTGTCCAATCAAGAATACCGCCGATTTGGAAGTTTGGCTTGGCAAGAGAAATAATCCCCAGTCAGTTGGACCAAATAAGATCTGTCCCCATTAAATTATACCTGTCGTTGCATCCGAAAACTAAAATCGAAAAGCGATAACCCGGTCTTCTGACAATTGCAGGTGTATTGCCAAATCGGTTTTGCTCTATAATCCTGGGTAACGCTTATGATTATCGACGCTCACTGCCACATACTGCCGGACAGTTTTCCGCGACGTCACGCTGCGCTATCATCGGTCGATGCCACCTACGCTAGTCTTTTCCCCAACGCCACTCCCAAAATGGCAACCGCTGAAAGCTTGATCAAGGCGATGCTAGAATCCGGAATTGATCGTTCTGTGGTAATGGGCATGGGTTGGGCCAACCGGGAACTGGCCCGGGAAGCAAACGACTACATCATCGATTCGGTGGCAAATTTTCCCGACCGTTTGAGCGGTTTCTGCTCGGTTAACCCAGCCTGGGGCACCGATGCAGTAGCGGAGATGGATCGTTGCGCCAAGGCCGGTCTGCTGGGTGTCGGCGAGCTTCATCCTGACACCCAAGGGTTCGACATCACCGACCAGAAAGCGATGAAACCATTGATGAACCAAGCCAGAATGCTGGGGTGGCCGCTGCTGGTGCATGCCTCGGAACCGGTGGGCCACCTGTACCCAGGAAAGGGGTATACCACGCCAGACAAAGTCTACCGCCTGATTCAGAATTTCCCAGACAACGTCATAATCTGCGCGCACTGGGGCGGCGGCCTGCCCTTCTACGCGCTGATGCCAGAAGTGCCCAAGGTGTTAAAGAACGTATATTTTGACTCGGCGGCGTCACCTTTTTTGTACCGCCAGGAAGTCTTCGCGGAAGTCGCCGGGTTGGTCGGCGCGGATAAGATCCTCTTCGGCACCGACTATCCGTTGATCGGCCACCGCCGCCTGCTGCAACAGGTGCAGGATGCCGACCTGGACGGTTCGGCCACAGCTGCCATCTTGGGCGGCAATGCTGCTGATCTGCTGGGCTTCCCCGCAAATTAGGCCAAAGGGCATTCTATTGGAAGAGTATACGACCCTACCTGACTACCTGGCCCAGGGCCTGGGTATTGTGCTGGTGGGCATCAACCCTTCGGCGTACTCCGTCAGAGTCGGACACTACTTTGGCAACCCGCGCAATCGGTTCTGGGAGGCCCTGAATCGCTCCGGGATTGTTGGAAGGTCGCTTGCTCCAGAACAAGACTCGACCCTTATCCAGTATGGAATTGGCTTCACCGACGTGGTCAAGCGACCCACGCCCCAGGCTTCAGGTCTGAAGGCCGCCGACTACCGGGAGGGGTGCCCCGTGCTGCGCGAGAAAATTCTAGAATATCAACCTCTAATCGCTTGCTTCCACGGGCTGACCGGCTACAAAGCGTTTCTCAAGTACGGCGAAGCGTCCGACGAGAAGCCAGCGCTGGGCCGACAAGAGCGCAGCATCGGCAAGACCAGGCTGTTTGTCGTACCCAATCCCAGTCCGGCCAACGCTCAGTATTCGATGGATGACCTGGTGTACTGGTACCATCAACTTGGGCAGTTTCGCCAGGAGTTGCAGGAGTTGATAGATGGCGGCAACTGACCACCAGATTAGACTGTTCATTGCCATTGACCCGCCGGAAGAGGCCAGGCAAGTCCTGGCCGAGACCATTCAGGGACTGGAACAAGCCATTCCCAATGGAGTACGTTGGGTACAGCCGCACCGCATTCACCTCACCGTGAAATTCCTGGGTAATGTCTCCACTTCGGTGGTAGACGACATCTTGACCGCCATGCAACAAGCGACCAATGATTGCCCGGACGGCAATTTCACCTTGAGCCTATCGGGGCTTGGAGTCTTCCCCGAATCAAGTAGACCCCGGGTGCTGTGGGCTGGCGTACAGGGTGACCTGAATTCCCTGGAGAAGTTGCATCTCGCGGTGGATCGTGCGGTTTCAAGGCTGGGGTTATCGCTGGACAAAGGGCCGTACCGGCCCCATTTGACCCTTGGGCGGCCTAGAGATAGTGTCCCTCAGCAACTACGGGGCGTAATTGGCGAAACAATCTCCAACTGGCCTTCCCTCGGCCCGGTGACCTGGCCGGTGGAATCGATCCACTTGATGCAAAGCGTTTCAGAACCGGGCAGGCTCGAATATGTCACGCTCGGTTCATCATTCTTTTGAGTAAGCAGATACCGATGGATAGAATTACCACCACGGCCACGCCGGTAGCCCCCTTTGATTTCGACCTGACCGCCGGGTATCACACTTACTTTCGGGGCCGCTACGGCACCGATTCTCTGGACGGCGGCGTTTACCGACGCCTGCTGGACTTGGGTGACAAGTTAGCGCTGGTTTCAGTAAAATCGACCGGATCAATCGCTAGCCCGGAGCTGTCAATTGAGGTTCAGGGCGATAACCTCTCGCCCCATGACGTTGTTGGCGCGTCAAAACAGGTAATGTGGGTGTTGGGCGGCGAACAAGACTTGGCTCCTTTCTACGCCCAGGCCGAAAGTGACCCGGTGCTGGCAAACGTCGTCAACAACTTCTACGGTCTGCACCTGCCCCACACAACTACGGTGTTCGAGGCCCTGGTGCTCGCCATTTTAGGCCAGCAAATTGCCACCACCGTAGCGCGTATCATCCGCACCCTTTTGATTGAGACCTACGGACTCAGCCAGACCTTTGACGATGGCCTGCACTTCGCCTTCCCACGTCCGCAATCGCTGCATGCCGCCTCGGTGGAAGACCTACGCCAATTGAAGCTGAGCCAGCGTAAAGCCGAGTACGTCAAGGGCGTTGCGGCGGCGGCGCTGGATGGCTCCGGCTGGTTGGAGGATCTGCAAGGTTTGGATGACGCGGAAGTCGTCAGCCAGGTCACTGAACTGCGCGGAGTGGGCCACTGGACCGCCCAATGGGTGCTGGTGCGGGCGTTGGGCCGCCTCGACGCTTTCCCGTCTGGTGATTTGGCATTACAGCGGGCAATTTCCAACCTGTACTTTAACGGTGCAAAGCTCAGCGCAGCTCAGATTGAGGAGTTTTCGCAGCGATGGTCGCCCTTCCGCACCTACGCCACCGCCTACCTGTTTACCGCGCTTAGGGCAGGGATGGCGTGAGTGGTGGTGTTACTTGCACATATTCATCAGGCCACGGGGGTTGCGGCCCTTGGAGAACTGACGCATCATTTTCTGGGTCTGCCGGAACTGGTTCAGCAGTTGGTTAATGTCCTGAGCCGAGGTGCCGCTGCCCATTGCAATGCGACGCCGACGGCTTCCTTTAATCAAGTCTGGGTGGTGCCGCTCGTATGGAGTCATTGACCGGATAATGGCCTCCACCCTCTTGATCTGGTTGTCGTCGAAGTCGGTGGGCATACGCTTGCTCATCTGGCCCATACCCGGAATCATCTCCATGATCTGGCTCAGTGAACCCATCTTTTTAACGGCTTGGATCTGCTGGAGAAAATCATCCAGGTCGAATGTCGCCTGCCGGAACTTGCGCTCCATCTCCTTGGCCTGGTTCTCATCCACATTCTCCTGAGCCTTCTCGATCAGAGTCAGCACATCGCCCATGGCCAGAATCCGGGATGCCATGCGGTCGGGATGGAAGGGCTCCAGTGCGTCGGGACGCTCACCCATTCCCACAAACTTGATTGGGACTCCGGTGACCCGAGTTACCGACAAGGCAGCCCCGCCCCGCGCGTCGCCGTCCAGCTTGCTCATCACCAGGCCGGTCAGCGACACCCGCTGGTGGAACTCCTGGGCGGCGTTGACCGCGTCCTGACCGGTCATAGAATCGACCACCAGCAGCGTCTCGTGCGGCGATACCGCCGACTTTACATCCTCCAGTTCCCCCATCAACTCGTCATCGATGTGCAGCCGACCGCCGGTATCGATGATCGCCCAGTGGGTTCCCAGTTGTTTGGCCCGCGCCACGCCCGCCTTGACCACCTGGACGACCGTTGACGTTTTGGGGTCTTCCGAGTAGACCTCAACGTCCAACTGTTTGCCCAGGGTCTGCAACTGGGAAATGGCAGCGGGACGGCGCAGGTCCGCGGCAATCAGCAACGAAGTATGTCCCTGCTTCCGCAGTTGCAGCGCCAGCTTGGCGGCGGTGGTAGTCTTACCTGAACCCTGCAACCCAACCAGCATCAGCACCGAGGGCAACTGGCTGGAGGGGGTCAGGCGGTGGTCACCTCCAGTGAGGATTTCTGTGAGTTCTTCATGGACGATCTTGACCACCTGCTGGCCAGGGGTCAGACTTTGCAAAACGTCTGCGCCCAGAGAACGTTCTTTGACCTTGGCCACAAAGTCTCGCGCCACCCGATAGTTTACGTCGGCTTCCAATAGGGAGCGACGCACCTGACTCAGAGCTTCATCAATGTCCTTATCGGTGAGGCGGCCCTTGCTGGACAGCCGGTTGAATATCCCCGTGAGTTTGTCCGACAGGTTATCAAACATAGACTATTCCTTTACTGATAGCCAATTTGGTAGTTCACTACCTCTACGGTGAAATCCTCCGTCTCACCAAAGACATCCCGGAATGCCCACTCTGTGATCTCTGCTATCGATTTCGTATCAGGCTTATCAAGTTCTTGCCAGTAGTTATTGTCGCTTGAGACCGCAGAGACTTCGCCAACAACTTCATGTCTAGGAGGGTGAAACCCTTTCTCGGCAAGGCGCTCCTTTACCGGATCGGGTAAGGCTGCCCCGAACATGGCTTCCCAAGCAAAGGTGCCTACCTCGCATAGAGCCCACTCCAAGCCCAAGAAACACTGGGCGTAAGGGCCATCCTCTCCAACGCCAAATACTACGAACCCTGATTCGTCCCCAATATTATTGAGACCAAACATTAGCCATTTTTCGAATAGCTCTAACCGCTGTACTTGGGTAGAAGCCGATTTAGAATCAGGCAGTTGCAATGGAGAATCAGCCACATCAATACTCCTACTCAAAAGGGTTATAGGTTCGTGGAGCTGAGCTTGCTATCTGATTGTAGGCTGGCACGCAAACCAGGGTCAAGGCGTCCCAGCAACTTCTCAATCAGCCTAGAACAGAAAGCGCATTGCTCGATTTACCTTGTACCTTAGAGGGCGTGTGAGAATGTCTTTCTGAGCGAAGCGAAGAATCTAAAGTGTTGGAAAATGACTATTTTAGATACTTCATCGCTACGCTCCTCAGCATAACATTAGACGTGTGCCTGGATTTCTCGCACAGGCTCTTATACCAATTACACTTGATGGTGTCGTAGTTACTCTGTGCCCGACACGCCGTCCGCAAATCCCCCCCTTCGCCGTTACCTTGCCTGGGTGACCGAAACACGATGTATATGAATCGAAATGGTATTAGATATAATCTTTAACGGCAGAGTCACTTTTATAGTATCACTGGTATAGTAACACAGGCGCTGACATTTATCGGACATTGACGGTGCGCCATGATGATAGAATTAGCACAACTTAATCAGGAATTTCATTGCCATGAACCGATTATTTAGTCCCACTAAAAGCTTGTGTGTTGAATTCAGCCCATGATCCCGTTGAAGCTGAGTGTCAAAAACTTTCTATGCTACCGGGAGAACGTTCCGGTTCTAGATTTTGCAGGGATGCACGTCGCCTGTCTGTGCGGCGGCAACGGCCACGGCAAGTCGGCATTGCTGGACGCCATCACCTGGTCCGTCTGGGGCAAGGCCCGGGGCCGCAGTCAGGATGATCTGATCTCCTACGGCGCTGACGAATCACGGGTGGAGCTGGAGTTTCTCACCCGGGACACCCAGTTTCGGGTGATCCGCAGCCACTCCCGAGGCCGCAGCCGGGGCCGACCGGGGAGCACCGATTTGCAGCTTCAGGTGCTGAGCGACGCCGGTGCCCAGTCCGTATCCGGCAATACGGTGCGGGAAACCCAGGCCAAGATTGAGCAGCTAGTTGGGATGGACTACGACACCTTCATCAACTCGGCCTTTTTGATGCAGGGCCGCGCCGACGAGTTCACCAGCAAGACTCCAGCCGAACGCAAGGCGGTGCTGGCATCGGTGTTGGGCCTGGCAGTCTACGACCGGCTGCAGGGACGGGCCAGGGAGCGTCTAGCCGCGAATAAAGCCGTCGCCGACCGCAATGAGGGCAGCCTCCAGCAGATCCAACGCGAGATTGAGGAGATAAGCGACCCTTCGGCAGAGTTGGTGGGAGTCGCCAAGTATTTGCAGACCGTCGAAGCCCAGCTGGCTGAGAAGCGTATCGAAGCTGAATCGGTCAGGAGCAAGGTCACCGAACTGGGGCGGCAACGGGAGGAAATGGCCGAACTGAACCGGCGGATTCAATCGTCGCGTCAGGACTTGGCCCAACTGGAATCAAGAATCGCCACCGCTCGGCCCCGCATACAGCAGTACCAGGCCGTAGTCTTGCAAGCCCCAGCAATTGAAGAAGGACTGCGACGCTGGCAGGAAGCACGTCGCCAATTTGACGCATTGGAAGAATCTCGCCTGCGCTTCGACTCACTCAACCAGGAAAGGGGGACTCTGACCCAGGCAATTGCGGGCAAAAGAGTGCGCTTGGAATCCCAACTAGAGCAATTGACTCAGCGCATCCAAAGAGATCTTTCCCCCAAAGCCCAGGCCGAGGCCGAGATAGTACGCCAAACGGGAGAGGTTCAACAGAGTCTGGATAAGTTATCCCAGCAAGAGCAAATGATCACCCAACAGCGCAGTCAGCAACAAAGCCTGGCTACCCGCATTGGAGAATTCCAGAGTCTGTCGGAGCGCCATCGGGTTGAAGGCCTGGAAATACGCCAAAAGCTGACCTTGCTGGAAGACTCCGGCAACGAAGCGGCGGCCTGCCCACTATGCAATACATCGCTAGGCATTGACGGCTGCCAGCGACTGTCCGATACCTACCACGCCGACATCGAAGTCAAGCGCAACCTTTACCGGGAGAACCAAGCCGAACTGAAACACCTGGAGGATGCGCAATCTGCACTGGCCGAATCCCTGCCCAAACAAGAGCAGGCCTTGGCAAAGTCTCAGCGGGACGCCCAGGTAAAGCTGCGTGACCTGGAACGGCAGGTCGAAGAATCCAGGCAGGCCCAGCAGGAGCTACAACGGCTGGAGCCTGAGTTGACCGGGGCGTCGGCATCCCTGGCGTCGGGGGAGTTCGCCGCCGCCGAGAACGCCCGCCTTCTAGAACTGACGCGCGAGATCCAAGCCTTGGGTTACGACGAGGCGGCCCGCCAGAAATTCTACGCTGAGACCCGTGAGTTGCAGACCTTTGAGGGGCAGCAACTTCAGTTATCTCAGGCCCAGGAGCGCCTGCCCGAAGAGGAAGAAGCCTTGGCCCAGGCACAGGAAATGCTGGAGCGCAGACAGCAGGAAATATCCGAACAAGAAGAGCGGTTGAAGGCCAGCGAAGCCGCCTTGATAGACTTGCCCAAATTGGAAACCCAACAGATTGAGACACAGCGAGCCGTAGCTGAGTTGGGAAGCAGCCGGGAGACCGCCATCAGCCGTCAGGGTTATCTGGAGGGTCAGGTGAGGCGATTGGCTGAGTTGCGGGAGGCGATAGACGCCAACTCTTCACGCATAAAAACTTTGGAAGAGGAGCAAGGCATCTATCAGGAATTGGTCACGGCCTTTGGGAAGCAGGGAATCCAAGCCATGCTCATCGAGACGGTGGTGCCCCGATTGGAGGACGAAGCCAATGCGCTGCTGGGCCGCATGACCGACAATCGAATGCACCTGAAGTTAGAGACTCAACGGGAGCGGCGCACCGGTCGGGGTGAACCCATCGAGACTCTGGAGATTAACGTCAGCGACGAGCTAGGCCCGCGCAGCTACGAGATGTACAGCGGCGGCGAGGCATTTCGGGTAAACCTGGCCCTACGTATCGCGCTATCCAAGGTGCTAGCCCAACGGATGGGCGCGCCGCTGCCGACTCTGTTCATCGACGAGGGCTTCGGCACCCAGGACGCTGCTGGACGCGAGCGCATTTTGGACGTAATCAGCTCCATCCAGGACGACTTCGACAAAATAATCGTCATCACTCATCTGGACGATTTGAAGGACATGTTCCCGGTGCGGATTGAAGTGCAAAAAGACGGCAACGGCTCTACTTTCTGGATAAGTTAGGGGCCTGTCGGCCAGGAGCGATTACGGGGAGGGACTACCGTGTCACTTGATCGAGTTAGTGAGTTTCTCAAGCAGGCTCATCATGGCGTGCTGACCACCTTCCGACGAGACGGAGCAGCGCAGATGAGTATTGTCAGTTGCGGCCTTTACCGCGACGGCGTTGGTTTCACCACCACAAACGAGCGGGCCAAGCTGATCAATCTTCGGCGCAATCCCAATTGTTCGCTGCTGATCTCCCAAGAGGACTGGTGGGGTTATGTGGTGTTGGAAGGACAGGCCAAGATTCTATCGGCGCAAAGCACCACCCCTGAGGTGTTGCGGCAAGCCCTAAGGGAGGTTTATCGCGCTGTTTCCGGCAATGATCACCCAAATTGGGAAGAGTACGACCGGGCCATGCAACTGCAACGCCGCTCAGCGGTGCTGGTCATTCCGGAGCGGGTCTACGGCACTAAGGCTTAGCGGTCGCCAGCTATCCTTCGGTAAGCTCAGGATGTGCGGTTAAAAACGCCGGCGTGCATTTCGGAAAGTCGCTAGCTCCCCAGGCAGCAAAAGCAAGCCCTCGTCTAACGATGCTAGACGAGGGCTTAGCTGCAACTAATTCAAGCTATTTACGACTAATGGCCGTTGCTGTGGGGCTGGATCAGCACCCGCACCAGACCATCTGCCTCTTTGCGCTGGGTGATTACCCGGTGCCCGGCCTGTTCCGTCCAGTAGATCACGTCGTAGATATTCAGGGCGTCGTGCAGTACTGCCTCAACGAAGGAGTGCCGGTCGCTGTTGATCTGGTTGGTCAGCGCGGCAATCACACCCGCACAGTTCTTACCCCGGCCATCCACCACTGCCCAACCTCCGCCTTTGGTGACGGTGGCAGTGCCGTTTCCGTTTCCGTTGCTATGACCATTGCCATTGTGATGAACGTCGATCTCGCCACTTTTGCGCAGGCCCAACTCATGCTTGAAGTGAGCGACCGCCTCGGCAGCCACCGCCGCATCTCGCTCGCCGCTACGGCAAACCGCGCCCCGCACGCCGACAATGTCGGGGTTGATGCGGGCCAGCTCATCCAGGTCGCTGAGTTTGAGGTGACCGGACAGAGCGGTACTCAGACCGTACTGCTTGGCCTCCAGCACCATCTCCCGCAACTCATTTTCCGGGATGAAGTCGAAGAGGTTGCGGCCGTCCTTGGTCAGTGTGTCGATGAGAAAGCCGTCGCACTCACTCTCCCGGGCCAGCTTGACCATCTGCCGGGGTTCCAGTCCGCCGAACAGTTTATTGTCGGCAAATAGCGAGCCAATGAGTTTGGTATCGTAGCCTCGCAAGGCCCGACGCGATTCTTTCAAGACTTCCAGGGCCGTGGCGTAGTCAGTTTCGCAGAAGCCAATCTTGACTGACGTGGCGTTCAGCATGCCGGCGGCCCGCGCCGCCATTGCCACCGTGCCCGCCTGATTCGGCACCACACCCAGGGTCACGCTGACGTGCTTCTCGGCAGGGATTCTCTCCCGAACGGCTTCCAGCAGGTCTGGATGTGCCGAACCCACCAGGGCTTCTTGCAGGTTCTTC
Source organism: SAR202 cluster bacterium Casp-Chloro-G3 (assembly GCA_002816715.1). Lineage (GTDB taxonomy): Bacteria > Chloroflexota > Dehalococcoidia > Lucifugimonadales > UBA3495 > Casp-Chloro-G3. The sequence goes on from MUCJ01000033.1 coordinate 14,857, forward strand.
AAGTCGATAATGTCGGCACCGCCCTTATCTGCCTCAAGGGCTTCTGCCATGTTCTGGGCGCTGACCAGCAGCATCATGCCGGAGAAGTCCACTGACCGCTCGCTCTTATCGTTGAGCCACCGGGCGTGCTCCCTGGCCCGGGCGGGAATCGTCGCGGCCTTGGGTTTGGGAATCAACGGCGTAATATCCTGCTTTAGCTCGGCCTTTTCTTCAGTGGTCAGATCAATTAGAGGTGACCTGACTCCGCCGCCAGCCATGCCCATCAACTCGCCCCAATATTTGCACATCGAGGCGGGCAGGACTCCACCATGCTTCTTTACCGTGCCGCCCCACCATTTGTCGGATACAGCTTTCAGGTCTTTCAGGTGAGTATTGTAGAATTCCAAGTCCAAGTCACCCTTGGTGGCCCGATCAATGAACTGAACGTAGTAATTGCACTCAGGAGTATCGAACCGCCAGTCGGAGGTGTTGGCGAACATTACCTGCTGTTGGAAGCCCAACTGCTGGGCCTTGGGGAATATCCACTCGTCCGGCGTGCTGATGATGGCGTCTTTGCCCACCAGCAGGTGAGTCTCAATAGATGTTTGCTGGTTGAAGCTGGCCTCTTTAACGCCCACCACGTTGGGAATCTGGCACAGCCGCTTCAGTCCTTGAGGACTCATCAAGAAACCAAACTGAGGCGAATTATAGAACATGATACCCAATGGCGTGTTGTCGGCCAGCAGCTTCACGTACTGGTAGACCTGCTCCTCGGTCTTGGCGACCATATAAGGAGAGGCGACCATCAGCAGGTCAATGCCGCAATCTTCGGCGTGTTTGGCCAATGCCAGCATGTCCTTGGTTGAGGTGTGGGTCACATGCGCGCCGGACAGCAATTTGCCCCGCGACTCGTCGGCGACGGTCTCCATGACCTTCACCCGCTCATCGAAGGTTAAGCTCCAGAACTCGCCCATCGCCCAGGTGCAGCCAGCGCCAGTGGTGCCCAGTTTCTGGATATAGCGGATATTGCGGCGCATCCCTTCTTCATCGAATGCATTGTCCGGCGTAAAGGGGGTGATCAGCGTACTCCACTGACCCCTCAATGCTTCCCAGGCCCATTCCTGTGCCTCGTGCTTCTGGTAGCGCGCCATGTTTCCTCATCCTCCTGTAGGCAGTTGTGGCGTCCCTAGCCTCTCATGAGCAGGTAACCTCGTTGGACCAGCTACGTGCTAAATCTGAGAAAATACCAACCTGAGATTCTTGCTTAGCCAACGAATAGTGTACGCAGTAGGGGGTCTGCCGTCAATAATGGACGCGGCTGAGGCGGGCGTCAGATTGCTATGCCAAGAAAGGGTTTTCAGTCGTCACACCGGCGAAGGCCGGTGTCCAGATACTGCGGTGGTTGAGATGCGCTAATGGATTCCGGCCTGCGCCGGAATGACGAGAATCAGTTTGATACATTGCCCACGGCTCGGCCTGGAACGCCCAAGACTGCTAAACCGTCTGACAGTGAGGACAAAAGTAGGTGCTGCGCGCTCTGATTCGGATCAGCTCCATCGGTTTGGCGCACCGGAGGCACGGTTCACCAGCCTTCCGGGGGACAGTCCAGGTGGCAAGGCCAAAAGGCGGGTCGGGCCAGGCTTCCCGGCGGCTCTGGTCATACTGGGCTAGAGCAACGGTCAAGGCATGGACAATGCAGTCCCTCAAGCGAGTAACTTCATCGGGGGTGAGGCTAGACCCGATGCGTTCCGGGTGGATTTGGGCCAAATACAAAGCTTCGTCGGCGTAGAGGTTGCCCAAGCCAGCAATTATCGACTGCTCCAGCAGCAGAGCTTTGATCGGCGCGCTACGGCCTGCCAAGGCACTGGCCAGCACGTCCGGGCTGAACGCGGCGTCCAATGGCTCTGGCCCCATTGCCGGCACCGCTTTTTGTACATCGTCCACCAGCCAGAGGTGGCCGAACTTGCGGGGGTCAATGAAACGAAGCTCAGTACCGTCGTTCAGTTCCAGAGAGTGGCGAGTCATCGAAGGCGCGGGCTGGGATTTGGGCTGCACCCGAATGCCGCCGGTCATGCCCAGATGGAGCGCCAGGGTCTCGCCGGTGTTTAATGGCAGAAGCAGGTATTTACCTTGGCGGTTGACGGTCTCGACGATTCGGCCAGGCAGTCCAAGCACAAAATCTTCCAACGCAGGGTGCTTCACACTGTTGGCCCAGCCGATGTTCACCAACGTAAAGGTCTTACCCGGCAGACCGACTTCCATCAAGTAACGCCGAGTGTTTTCGACTTCGGGCAGCTCAGGCATCTGGGTTAAACTCGCCGTACGCCCAGAGTCACTTCCATGCCCTCGATTTTCTGGGTCTCCGACGTGGCCCCGTCTTCGGGCACGCCGGACACCAGCTTATCGCTGAGCGTCTCCAGAGCGATGTAATCAGCGTGGGCCTGCATCACCTGGGACACTTCTTCCGGGCCTTGATAGTAGGTGATGATTCGGTCGGTGATGTCGAAGTTGGCATCCTTGCGCAGGTTCTGGATGCGGTGAGCCAATTCTCGGGCCAGACCCTCTTGGGCCAGTTCGGGAGTTATCGCCGAGTCCATAGCCACCATGTATCCGGCCTCAAGAGCCACCGAGTAGTGGTCAATCTTAAGAATAACATCGGTGTTTTCGCCAGCTTCGACCTGGGCCTGCTGGTACAGACTTGGTTCTTCGCTGATACTCCGCAAGACCTTTACGTTCAACTCTTCCAAAACCTGAGACTCGACCCAGCCCAGGTACTGTTCCTCTTCTTTTGCCCGGGTCTTGACCACCATACCCGCCAAGGGTTGGCGTACCTTCAATCCGGCCTTGGAGCGAGCGGCCCGGCCCATGCTTGATATTTTCATAGCCAACTGAGTTGCCGCTATCAAATCCTTGTCCACTAATGTTTTGTCGGCCACCGGGAACTGGGCCAGGTGCACGCTGTCGGGAGCAGTCGCGTCCACCGAGCGCACCAGGTTCTGGTATATTTCCTCAGCCATGAAGGGGGCCAGCGGTGCCATCAGCTTACTGACAGTGACCAGGCATTGGTACAGAGTGGCGTAGGCCGAAAGCTTGTCGCTGTCGCTTTCACTCTTCCAGAACCGGCGGCGGCTGCGCCGGACGTACCAGTTGGACAGCCCGTCGATGAACTCCTGAATGCGGCGACCCGCGTCGGTGGGATTGTAGTTCTCCAGAAAGTCATCAACCTGGGAAATCAGCACATTCAGCTCGGATAGAATCCATCGGTCAAGTTCGTTGTCCGGCTGCCATCCCTGGGGAATCTGCTCCGGCTCGAACTTGTCGATGGTGGCGTAGTTGGTAAAGAAGGAATAGACGTTCCACAGGGTGAGCAGCACCCGGCGCAGGGTCTCGTTGACCAACTTGTCCGAGAATCGGCGCGGCTCGCCGGGATGCGACGCCGTAAACAGGTACCAGCGCAGGGCATCGGCGCCGGTGGCATCCAGCACGGTATTGGGGTCAACTACGTTGCCAATGCGCTTGCTCATTTTGCGGCCCCGGCCATCCAAAATCAGGCCCAGGCAGATAACGTTCTTATAAGCGGGCTGCCCTTTCAGTAGAGTGCCCAGGGCGTGCAGGCTGTAGAACCAGCCCCGGGTCTGGTCCACCGCCTCGCAGATGTAGTCGGCGGGAAAGCGACCCTCAGCCATCAGTTGTGCCATGTCGGCATCACTGGTAACGTGCCACTGAGCGTAGGGCATGGCCCCCGAATCAAACCAAGCGTCCATTACTTCGGGGATGCGCCGCATCTGGCCGTTGCAAGCATCGGCGGTGCAGTCCAAGGTTATGTTATCTACGTAAGGGCGGTGCAGGTCCAGGCCAGCCGTCTTGCCCTTGCTGTCCGCTGAAGCCAGTTTGGTCAACTCGTCAACGCTGCCAACACATTCCTGGTGTTGACAGGACTGGCACTCCCAGATTGGAATGGGTGTGCCCCAGTACCGCTCGCGGGAGATGGCCCAGTCGATGTTGTTGCGCAGCCACTCGCCGAACCGCCCTTCGCGGATGTACTCCGGGTACCAGTTGATGGCGCTGTTGCCGCTGACCAACTGGTCTTTCACCGCGGTGGTGCGGATGTACCAGGAGGACTTGGCGTAGTAGAGCAGCGGCGTGTCGCACCGCCAGCAGAAGGGGTAGGTGTGGCGGTAGATGTCCCGATGGTACAACAGCCCCCGATCTTTCAGGTCGTCCATGATTTCCGGGTCAGCGGTCTTGACGAACTTACCGGCGAAGGGGTAACTGCCCGTGATGATTCCCCGCAGGTCTACTGGCTGGACGAAGGCCAACTCTTTCTCGCGGCCCAGGTTCAAGTCTTCGTCACCAAAGGCCGGGGCGATGTGAACGATGCCGGTGCCGTCTTCCATTGATACGAAGTCGGCGGCGACCACCTGGGGCGAGAACTCGGTAGTCGGTTCCAATTCAATCACGGTTCCGCCGTCGGGGGCTTGCCTCCGTACGAACCGCCGCACCTCACTGCCAAAGTCAGCTGGCGGGTACAGCGGGCAGTATTTGACGCCGACCAGGTCTGAGCCCTTCAGCGTCGCCACCAGCGTATGTTCTTCCTTGATGTTGCGCTCCAACAGTGCCGATGCCAGCACCATACGCTGGGTGCCGCCTTCCTGCTCCACATCGACCACCGAATACTCGGCGTTTTCAGCGACGGCCAGGGCAGTGTTGCCGGGCAGCGTCCAGGGGGTGGTGGTCCAGGCCAGCAGGTAGGTAGGCGTTTCGGAGAATAAAATCCCCCCTCGCCCCCCTTTACCAAAGGGGGGTTGGGGGGATTTACCCAGCAAGGGAGGGTTGGGGGGATTTTCAACCAGAAACTTTACAAACACCGAAGGGTCGGGGGTGTCGTCGCGGTAGCCCAGGGCCACCTCGTGGGAACTGAGGCTGGTCTCACAGCGCGGACAGTGGGGAGTGCCCCGCATTCCCTGGTACAGCAGGCCCTTGTCCCAAAGCTGCTTCAGCATCCACCAGCCGGTCTCGATGTAGTCATTGTCCAGAGTGACATAGGGGTGTTCCATGTCCACCCAGTAGCCGATACGGTCAGTGAGGGTTTCCCATTCTTTGACGTAGCGGAAGACGCTGTCGCGGCATTTTTGGTTGAACTTCTCGATGCCGTACTCTTCAATCTCGCGCTTGGAACTGAGGCCCAACTCCTTCTCGATTTCCAGTTCTACCGGCAGTCCGTGGGTGTCCCAGCCGCCCTTGCGCTGGCAGCGGAACCCCTTCATGGTGCGGTGGCGGCAGATGACATCCTTGTACACCCGGGCCAGCACATGGTGGATGCCGGGACTGCCGTTGGCGGTGGGCGGCCCCTCAAAGAGCATGAAAGTTGGCGCGTCGGGACGTTCGGTCTCGGTGCGATGAAAAACGTCTTTGTCTTTCCAGTATTGCAGGATTCCGGCGTCCATCTCGGGGAGGCTGACGCGGCTGGAAACAGCTTTGAACATTTTAAGAAACCTCAGCGGGGAGGGTGTTGGTTGGTGAGGGTATTATACCGCAACTGAACTTGGTTGAGAGGATACTGCCCCCGACGTATAATGCGGCCATGGAATGGCTGTTAGGAATATTCGCTTGGCTGGGGGCGGTTGCTGCGCTATTAACGATTGGCGAGTTTCTGGATAGGTGGCTAAAAGAGAGCACCAAGGTCCAGCTAACCAACAATCTCGCCATGCTGGTTACGAGCAATGCCACAAATTGGCTACGAACTACCAACCGAATGTTTCTGGCGGCGTTTGGCCGGGTTTACGGCGGTAATGAGAGACTATGGGAGCAGGCCATCTGGACGGGCCTACTGGCTTCACCGTTGATTGTGGCAGCAACCCAGCAGATAGTCGTCCTCAATGGAACCGGCAGCACTGATACAACCCGGACTTTGGCCGTGGCCCTTGGCTTAACCGGTGTTCTAGCTCTGTTGGGGTTAATTTCGATCCCGGCATTCCGAGACTCCGACTTTTCGGTTAAAGAAGCCGTGGGCGGCGGCATCCTCGGCGGCATCCTCGGCGGCATCTTCGGCATCCTCGGCGTCGGCATCCTCGGCGGCATCGGCGGCGCCATCTTCGGCGGCATCGGCGCCATCGGCAGCGGCATCGGCATCATCCGCATACCGATCAGCCCCTGGAAAGCTTTGGTCTCCTCGTTAATCGTGCTGCTGGTTGCCAGCATCATTTTCAACGAGGCTGGCTGGGCCTTCTGGCGGGCGATTCAAGCCAACCCCTGGGTGTTGACCTTTGTCGCCTTCAACGTCTTCGCGGATGGAGTGTCACTGTGGGAAACAAGGTGGGTGCTAGAAAAAGGGGCCACCGCCAGAGTCCCCAAATTGGTGGGACTGCTAGTGCTAGACTTTGTGCTATCGGGGGTGATTTACCTGGTATTGCCGCTGGCCTTGTGGCCCCAGATACTGGAGTTCTGGGACGCCTGGCAGTTCAAAGGTGAGCAGCCCTGGCTGGGCCTGCTGTTCTGGACCACATTTTCTACATCGTTCTTATTTTACGGGTTTGTGCTGGCGGCGCTGCTGGTGCGGCCATTGCGGGCGGCGGCGGTGGGGCTGGGCGTTGTTGGAAATTGGTTCGGGCTGGAGGAGCACCCGGTGCGGTGCCTGTCGGTGGCAATGGCGCTGGTGGTTACGCTGATTTTCGGAGGAGTAGGAGCGTGGGAGATTATCAGCGGCTTTGGAGCGGCTCCGGTTGCCGCTGTTCCCTAAATCTCAGTCCCACAACTTATAAAAATGGTTCAGGGGGCCGTGGCCCTGGCCGATGGGAAAAGAGCAGCGGATGGCCTCGGTGACGTACTCTTTGGCCTGAGCCACAGCATCTATGACGCTCATGTTTTGGGCCAGCCCGGCCGCCACCGCCGAGGCGAAAGTGCAGCCGGTGCCGTGGGTGTTGACCGTATCAATGCGGGGGGCGGTGAACTCCTGAAAGCGGGAGCCGTCGTAGAACAGGTCGGTGGCTGGGCCATCCAGGTGACCGCCCTTGACCACCACGCCTCGCGCACCCATGCCCACAATCTGCTCGGCAGCACGGCGCATGTCCTGATGAGAAGCGATGGTCATTCCGGTGAGCACTTCCGCCTCGGGTATGTTGGGCGTCACCACCAATGCCAGCGGTAATAGCTGGGTGCGCAGGGCCTCCACCGCCTCTTCCCTCAGCAGCGAGTCGCCACTCTTGGCGACCATCACCGGGTCAACCACCAGCCGCTCGACCCGGTGCCGCCGCAGTTCCTGGGCGACCACTTCGACAATGGCGATGCTGGACAGCATGCCGGTCTTGACCGCGTCGGCGCCGATGTCGCTGATGACCGCCTGGATCTGGGCGGCGATAATATCGGCAGGTATCTCGTGCACCGCCGTAACCGCGACGGTGTTCTGGGCGGTGATGGCGGTCAGGGCCGAGGTGCCGTAGACCCCCAGGGCCGCGAAGGTCTTGAGGTCGGCCTGAATGCCCGCGCCGCCGCCGGAATCAGACCCGGCAATGGTCAGGGCCGATGGCACTTTCCTGCCGCCTACTGAGGCCATGCTTCACCTCTGTAGGCCATTTCAAAGAAGAGCAACTCGTAGCGCAGCACGTCGCGGAATATAGTCTGAAGTTCGGCCCGCTCAGCGGCGGAAACCTGTGCCGCATCTACAGTCTGGCGCATCCAGTTGACAAAGCCGCTCATGCCGTCGCTGGTGTGAATGTCAATCCACGTCTGGTAGTAGCGGTTGTCCGGGTGCTTGCCCGCCGCATCCAGCCGCTGCGCCCAGTCCAGGTAAGGCCACTCCACCGCCAGAAGGGTGGCAATTACTTCAATAAAGCTTCCTTCATAGGCACGGCGGCGCAAGTACCCACTGTAGTGCAGCGTGGTGGGCAGATAATCCAGATTGGTCACATCCTGCCGGGACAGCCCCCGTTCCCGAAAAGCCTGTTGGAACAGCCCTTCTTCCCCGCCTAGCCCCAGATGCAGAAACTCGACAAGCTGGCGGGCCGCGTCAAAGTCGGCCGACTTGGCGGTAGCCAGGCTCAGCAGAATTTTCCAATCTTTGAGGAACAGGTAGTCCTGGTCAAAGTAGGTCGTGAAGGCATCCTGAGACAAAGTGCCATCGCCCAACTCCAATACAAAGGGATGAGTTACCACCTGCTCCCAGATGCTGGATACACTTTCCCGCAGTTCGTCGCTTAAGGCCATATTATCTAGCTAGAAATTAAGGGTTACCCCTGGGTAGCCGCCAATCTTCTCTGCCAGGTGTATCGGCGGCCGCGGCTCCCAACTCACCCTCGCCAGGTTCATTATCAACCATGTCACCAATGGCCATGGCTGGCAGAGTTTCCGTGTGCAGCCCGGCCGTTACGCCAATTTCCAACGCCAACCGGCCTACCGCCTCATTATCGTCGGCTTCCACCATCATTACGTAGTCATACATGCCCAATACCGCGTACTGACCCAGGATTTGTGCATCGTCAGCTTTACAATCTCTGATGGACTCAATCATCAAATCCGCATTGTTATACATCATCCGTTGTCCAGTTTCGGTAAGGGTACCTAGCAAGAAATAAAGTGGCATCTGCGTTTAACCGCCCCTTAAAAGTCCAAAATTTGGCCAGATGACAGTATAGCACCCAACCGACCAAAACTGGGACTATCTGGCGGCATTGGCCACGAAGCTGTTGTCAAACGCGGCTGTGGCATCTAACCCGCCGTCCAGCAGTCCGCTCTCTTCCATCCACTGGGCGTAGTCGACCCAGCGAGCTTCCTCTTGCCAGCCAAACCCCTGCCCGCCATCGGGCTCCCAAAGCGGGGCCAGCAGGTCTACACCAGGATTTTCAATGGTCAGGTCAACTTCAGGGCGCACATCCTTCAGCAGTTGCACCGCTCCCCGGGGGTCGTCGATGGCGTCCTGATAACCCCGCCTAACGCCACGAACGAAACGTTGAATCAGGTCTGGGTTCTCAGCGATCATGTCCTCATTGGCCACCATGACCAGCTCGTAGAAGTCGGGAACACCATGCTCTTCCAAACGCATTATGTTGACTGGAAAGCCCTGATTCACCGCCGAGATAGACTCATGGACCCAGTATGCGCCGATAATGGCATCGACCTCTCCGCTAATCAGGGCGGGCACCAGACTAAATCCTACGTTAATCAGTTCTATATCTGCTATGGTCTTTCCTTCGCTTTTCAACATGGTGCTCAGGAGAAGTTCGTCGGAGGGTATTGCCGGCGACCCGATTTTTTTGCCCGCCAGGTCGGCTGGCGTCGAGATTCCGGAGGATTCTAAAGCCATCACCGAGTTGAGGGGATGCTGCACCAGGGCCATCACCGAGACCACCGGCACGTCCTGTTGCCTGGCGATCAGCAAATCAGTCTGATAGCTGATACCAAAGTCGTCCCGACCCGATGCCACCGTCTGCAATACCGTTGAAGGGTCACCCGGAGTGAATATCTCCACCTCCAAGCCCTCTTCAGCAAAATAACCCCGTTCCCTAGCTACGTAGAGTCCGGCGTGGTTGGACCAGGGAAACCAGTCCAGGGCCACCGACACTTTGGTCAGCGGCACGGGCGCGGGCACAACATTGGGTTCAGCCGCAGGTCTTGTGGCGACCGCGGAACAGGCCACCAGTAACAGACCCAGGATTAAAACGAACAATTTTTGGACAGGATTCTTCATTCCTACCAACCCTCCTTATATAACAGTACTACTTGCATCTAATACCACTTCTGTTTGTTGGGGGCATTACATTCCCTAATTGGGGCAAGACCTATGACTTTGCCCAGGGAGTGCCTGCGTCGTGTCCACACCCTTATATGACGCAATAGAGAACAAGGTAACCAGGCATATACTTAATTTAAGGCTCTATATGCGCTCCATACTTCTGGCGCGCTTTTCGGTGTGATACCAGGGAAGCATCAAACGCTCTACCAACGTCGCCAGCACAAACAGCATGATACCCATCGCCGACAATACCACGATGGCGGCGAATACCCGGGCGGTTAGAAACAAGGGCTGCGAGTAGGTCATCAAGTAGCCCAGGCCCTCGCTGGCTCCCACCCACTCACCGATAACCGCCCCAATCACACTGAATGTGATGCCTATTTTTATCCCCGAGAACATCCGCGGCAGCGACGAAGGCACCTGAAGCTTGGTGAAAATTTGCCACCGGGAGGCTCCCAATGTGCGCATCATGTTGGCCATGTCCGGATCCACCGAGCGGAGACCGTCCACGGTGTTCACCGATATGGGGAAAAAGCCGATCAAGGCCACCACAATTATTTTGGGCGTAAGCCCGTAACCCACCCAGATCAGCAACAAGGGCGCAATTGCGATAATAGGGATGGTCTGAGAGGCGATAATTATTGGGTAGACCGAGCGTTCCAGTATTCGCGAGTAGGCGATACCGCTGGCCAGGGACAGGCCAACAATCAGCGCCGCCACGAAACCCAGGGCTACTTCCAGCAGGGTTACTTGGGTGTGCTGCCAAAGAAGGCCGCGACTCTCCACTAATTCTTGCGCTATGGTTGAAGGCGCAGGCAACTGCCATTTGGGAACATCACCTAGTTGAGTCCAAAGTTCCCAAGACCCTAACAAAGCGATAAGTATTAGCAGGGGAGCCGCCCACCGTTTTAAAGACACTAGGTAACGGCCAATACCTCTGGCCTGCCCCCGCGACGAACTCCCGTCGGCGGGATCTAACCCTGAAGATTGGCCTCCAGCCATGTCCCCTGGTCGGTCAATGGTCACCGGTGAGGAGCGCTGTCTCACTTGTTTGTCTCTTCCAATTTGCCCCAAGCCGGCATCGAATTCTCTTCGTGCAATGTGGTCAGCAAAATAGATTTAAGCTCCGTGAACTCTCTGGTGGTAACCGACTTATAGTCTCTGGGCCTAGGCAATTCAATGTTCAGAACCATCTTGACCCGGCCCGGTCGTGCCGTCAGCACGTACACCCGGTCCGACAACAGGATCGCTTCGTCAACATCGTGGGTGATCAAGATGATCGTCTTTTTCATCGACTCCCAAAGTTCCAGCAGCCACTCCTGCATCTGCACCCGGGTCAGGGCATCCAGCGCCCCGAAGGGTTCATCCAGCAGAATTACATCCTGGTCCAGCAGCATGGTGCGTAAGAAGGCCGCCCGCTGGCGCATGCCCCCCGACAGCGCTAAGGGATACTGTTTCTCGAATCCTTTCAGCCCGAAAGTTTCCACCAAGTCCAATGCTCGTAGACGGGCCTGTTTTTTGGATAGTCCGTGCAACTCCAACCCCAGCACGGTATTGTCCAGCACCGACCGCCAGGGCATCAACAAGTCCTTCTGTTGCATGTAGCCAATGCTGCCCAACCGCATACTGGAGGGATCGCCGTCCATTTGCACTATCCCTGCATCGGCATCGTCCAACCCGGCGATGATGTTGAGCAGGGTGCTTTTGCCACAGCCGCTAGGGCCGATGATACTGACGAATTCGCCAGCATTGGCAATGATGTCCACCCCGGCCAAAACCGCTTCCCGCCGACCACCCAGGTTAAAAGCCTTATATATTGATGACAACTCAATTTTTGGTGTTGTCACTGCCCTCTGAGACATAATATGGTGCTCACTCCATCGGGTAAAAGAAAAGGCCGCCAACAAATACCAGTCGGCGGCCTTTCATACTAGACCATTATTATCAAGCGCCGCTTCCCTACGCTGGCATTACCCAGTTCAGGTTCGCAAGGGTCGGCGGCATATCGGCCACCCTCTCAGCCTGGCTCAACCAAGCTCCCCTACGTGCCCAAGTTCCTTTTCAAGTTACTTATATTGTTACGTTACCCCATTTTAGTTGAGCAAATGCGCGGGTGTCAATCGTTGACATGGCTACCACAACTTGATAGAGTTACTCTGCTCATCTATGTGGCGACTAATGAATTAAAAGGTAGTTTTATGCCTACGGTAAATCAGCTAGTCAGGAAGGGGCGTAGCCCCGCTAAAAAAGGTACCAAAGCCCCAGCCTTGCATTGGGTGCAGAATTCTTTGCGCAACCGCGTGAAGTGGGGTCCCGGTTGCCCGCAACGCCGTGGAGTTTGCATTCAAGTACGTACCATGACTCCCAAGAAACCCAACTCAGCGCTACGGAAGATCTGCCGGGTACGACTGACCAACGGTGTTGAAGTTAATGCCTACATTGGCGGCGAAGGCCACAACCTCCAGGAGCACTCGGTAGTTTTGATGCGCGGCGGTCGAGTGAAAGACCTGCCTGGTGTACGCTACCACGTAGTCCGCGGCGCGTTGGATGCTGAAGGCGTTCGGGACCGTCGGCGCGGTCGCAGCAAGTACGGGGCCGTCAAGCCCAAATAAGCTGATCCACCTCTAACACTAGCGGGCATTCCCTACCTCGGGGTTCCTCTTGAGCGGATTCCGTATTTTAAGGTGTAATTGATCTATGTCCAGAAGAAGGCGTGCTGAACCCAGGATAATAGAGCCGGACCCCCATTACAACAACCTGCTATTAGCCAGGTTCATAAACCGGGTGATGCTCAAAGGAAAAAAATCCACGGCCCAGCGGTTTGTGTATAAAGCCCTGGAAATTATCCGAGAAGAGTCGCGGCGTGACCCTATGGAGATATTTGAACTGGCGATCAAGAATGCCACGCCAATTGTCGAGGTCAAGCCACGCCGGATCGGCGGTGCGACTTACCAGGTTCCTACCGAACTGCGCCCCAACCGCAGTGAAGCCTTGGGCATGCGCTGGATAATTCGCGGGGCTCGAGGCAGGAAGGGAACCCCAATGCGACGCAGCCTAGCCAATGAATTTTTAGAGGCCTCCCGTGGAGAGGGGTCGGCGGTCAGACGCCGGGAAGAATTGCACCGCATGGCTGATGCCAACCGGGCATTTGTTCACTATCGCCGGTAGGTAGACCGGATCGCCGGTAAGAAAACCAATTCGACAACCTATAGAAATCATATAGAAACCTATAGATAAGTAGGCCAGATAGTACCGCAAGAGGCAAATTAGGGAAGCATGCAATCAGAAGTACCAATAAGTAAAATCCGCAACATTGGGTTCATTGCTCACATTGATGCGGGCAAGACCACAGTTACCGAACGTGTTTTGTTTTTGACCGGGATTATTCGCAAGGTTGGTGGCATTGACGACGGCACTACGGCAATGGACTGGATGCCTCAAGAGAAAGAACGGGGCATTACCATTACCGCCGCAGCCACCACCACCTATTGGAATGACCATCGGATCAACATCATCGACACGCCGGGGCACGTGGACTTTACCGCTGAAGTCGAGCGCAGTCTACGAGTGCTAGACGGCGGCGTAGTAGTGTTCGACTCGGTCGCTGGGGTTCAGCCCCAGTCTGAAACCGTGTGGCGCCAGGCCGACACCTACAAAGTGCCCCGAATTGCCTTTGTCAACAAGATGGACCGAGTAGGTGCCAGTTACTACCGCACCATTGAGTCAATGAAGCGACGGCTCAATGCCAATGCAGTGGCGGTCCAACTCCCAATTGGAGAGGAAGATAGCTTCAAGGGCGTTATTGACTTGATTGGGGGCAAGGCTATTATATACGGCCTGACTCCGGGTAGTGATCCAACTTTGGAAACCCCCGAAGAATGCCCGGTCCCTGCTGAGTATCAGGAACAATATCAGACGTACCGGCAGGCGATGATTGAGAAGATCGTAGAGACTGACGAAAACTTGCTGATGCGATATCTAGAAGGCGAGGAGATCGGGGAAGACGACTTGCGCCAAGCCTTACGGCAGGCCACAATTCATAAGAATTTGGTTCCAGTCCTTTGCGGCACCGCCCTCAAGGGCAAGGGTGTCCATCCCCTGCTGGACGCCATCGTCTGGTACCTCCCTTCTCCAGAGGACGTCCCGCCGATGGCGGCGGTTGACGCCAAGAGCGGGGAGGCAGTAGAGCGTATCCCCGACATCAAGGAACCCTTCTCCGCATTGGCCTTTAAAGTCGTCACCGACCCGTTTGTCGGTCGACTTGTCTTCATGAGGATATATTCCGGTCAAATCAAGGCCGGGTCGACCGTAACCAATACCACCAAAGGCAAACGTGAGCGACTAGGACGTTTGCTGCTGATGCACGCCAACCGCCGCGAAGAGCTAGCAGAAATTGGCGCCGGACAAATCTGCGCCGCCGTTGGGCTGAAAGATACCTTTACCGGAGACACTATTTGCACCGATTTCCAACCGGTGATACTGGAACCGCCTACTTTCCCCGAACCAGTGGTGTCGGTGGCAATTGAGCCAGACACCCGGGTAGACCAGGATCACTTGTCCGAAGCGTTACACAAGCTGGCGGACGAGGATCCGACTTTTCACGTCCGATTCAACGACGAAACCGGCCAAACGGTTATATCCGGCATGGGAGAATTGCACTTGGAAGTGCTGGTTGACCGAATCCGCCGGGAGTTCAAAGTTGGAGCCCAGGTTGGCGCGCCCAAGGTTTCTTATCGAGAGACATTCACCCGTTCAGTCCGCAGCGAGGGGCGGTATGTGCGTCAGACCGGCGGGCACGGTCAGTTTGGCCACGTCTGGCTGGAGATTGAGCCCACAGATCGCGGTACCGGTATCGTCTTCGTGAACGGAGTGGTCGGCGGCAAAATCCCCAGAGAATTTATCCCCGCCATAGAACATGGAGTTCGTCAAGCCCTAGACAACGGGCCTTTGGGGGGGTATCCTCTGGTAGACCTGAAAATCACGCTGGTCGACGGTAGCTACCACGACGTAGATTCCTCAGAGATGGCCTTCCGTGCCGCGGGCGCCCTAGCCATACGGTTAGCCGCGGGCAAAGCTAGGCCGGTACTCCTTGAACCTATTGTGGAAATGGAAGTGGTGACCCCCGGTGAGTTCATGGGGGAAATCATAGGTGACCTGGGAACCAGGCGCGCCCATATACGGAATATCGAGGGTGAAAACAACCTGCAGACGATCCGAGCAACGATTCCTTTGGGAGAAACATTCTCGTATACTACGGCAATACGCTCCTTGAGCAGTGGCCGGGCCACCTACACCATGGAGTTCAAGCATTACGAGCCGGTATCCGAAAGCGTCCTGAAGACGATCATCCAGAAAGTTTAGTGTTCTAAAGTTTAGTGTCGGTAAGAATTAAAAAATATGGTAACCAAACAGAAAGTTAGGATCATCCTCAAGGCCTTCGATCATAAAATACTGGACACATCTACCGAGCAGATTGTGGAAACAGCAGAACGTACCGGTGCGAGAATTGCTGGCCCGGTGCCTTTGCCGACTCACATCCGGCGTTTTTGCGTGATTCGTGGCCCTCACGTGGACAAAGACTCTCGAGAACATTTTGAGATCAGGACCCACAAGCGGTTGGTGGATATCCTGGAACCTACCTCCAAGACCATCGACTCTCTGACGCGGCTGAACTTGCCCGCCGGGGTCGATATTTCGATCAAGCTATAGTTAGGGGTAATCAATGCTTCGGGCTTTTCTAGGTAAGAAAATTGGCATGACCCAGATCTACGAAGAGGGCGGGAATGTGGTGCCGGTGACGGTCATCCAAGCTGGCCCCTGCTTCGTCACCCAAATCAGGACTAAAGAAACCGACGGTTATGAAGCGGTTCAGATTGGCTTCGACGAAGTCAAAAAATTGAACAAACCTCGCGCTGGTCATCTAAAAAACAGCAAGATGGTCCGCTTTTTGCGGGAAGTCAAATCTGAAAACAGCAGCGAACTGGAAGTTGGCCAGCAAATAAACGTCGATATTTTTACGCCGGGCGAATTGGTGGACGTCATCGGCAACTCCAAGGGCAGAGGTTTTTCCGGAGTTATAAAACGACACGGCTTCCATGGCGGCGACCGCACCCACGGTCAATCCGACCGAATGCGCGCACCAGGATCCATTGGCGGCGGCACCACTCCCGGCCGTGTGTTCAAGGGAATGAAAATGGCCGGCCACATGGGAGATGTCCGCATCACCGTCAAGAATTTGGAAGTGGTGCAGGTTGACCTTGAACGTAATTTGCTGGTAGTCAAAGGCGCAGTGCCCGGCGGGCCCAACGGTCTGCTAACTGTTAGAAAAACTCGTAAAGTGGCTGCAGGCAGTTAGGAGCCTTCTGAGAAATTATGGAAGTCCCAGTTAAGAATCAAAACGGAGAAACAATAGACACCATCCAATTGAACGATGAGGTCTTTAACGCGCCCATGAACCAGAGCTTGGTTCACCAGGTAGTAGTGATATATCAGGGTAATAAGCGTCAGGGCACCCATTCCACCAAGACCCGCGCTGAAGTGTCCGGCGGCGGTCGCAAACCCTGGACACAGAAGCACACCGGGCGCGCTCGCCAGGGTAGCACCCGCTCACCCCAATGGCGTCACGGCGGCGTGGTTTTTGGACCGCATCCCCGCGACTACCGCAAATTGCTCCCCAAGCAACTGCGTCGCCAAGCGGTCAGGTGCGTTCTTTCTGAGAAAGCTCGTCGGGGCAATTTGATTTGCGTCGATAGCATGGACACTCTGGATGGCAAGACCAGGTCAATGGTCAGCCTGCTGAAGAATCTGGGCATCTCCAGTTCGGCGTTGGTGGTTACCAACGGGCCCGACGCCAATCTGGTGCTGGCGGCCCACAACATCAAGGGCATCTGGACCATGCCGATCAATCTGCTGAACGCTAACGATCTGCTGCGACGCGAGACTCTGATAATGACAGTGGATGCAGTCAGGCAAGCAGAGGAGATTTGGACGGGTCGGGTCAACCGAGGGCCATCGCATCGTCCCTGGGCCAACGTAGTACCGCAGGCTCCGGTGGAGGTGGCCGAAGCTCCAGCTCCACGACGCAGACCCCGGGCTACCACCAGTACTGAAAGCGAAGGGGCAGCTGAGTAATGAACATATACCAAGTGCTCCTTAAACCAACCATCACCGAGAAAAGCACACTGCTTCAAGAATCTGGCAGGTACACCTTCCAGGTTGCTCCTGCCGCCAACAAAGTGCAGGTTAAAGAGGCAGTGGAGAAGAACTTTAATGTGACGGTTCTGGACGTCAACATTACCATGCTGCACGGCAAACGAAAGCGGTACGGCACGCGTATCAAGAAAAGGCCAGATATTAAGAAAGCGGTGGTTACGCTCAAGTCGGGAGACCGAATCAATCTCGTCGAAGGGCTGTAGATTAAGGGAACGTTACTATGCCACTAAAGAAATTAAGACCGATTACGCCAGGTACCCGCAACGCGGTTCGTCCTTCCTTTGAAGAGATTACCCGCACCAAGCCGGAGGAGTCTCTGCTAGCCCCGCTGACCAAGCACGCTGGCAGGAATAACCGTGGCAGAATAACGACACGGAGTCGCGGTGGCGGCCCTCGCCGGATGTACCGCATGGTTGACTTCAAACGGCGCAAGGAAGGGGTGCCCGGTCGAGTTGTTTCTATTGAGTACGACCCTAACCGGACTACTCGAATTGCCTTGATTTTCTACGCCGACGGCGAGAAGAGCTATATTCTGGCTCCCATCGGTTTGTCGGTGGATGACTGGGTTCAGGCAGGCCCCGAAGCGGAAATCAAACCTGGAAACTCCCTTCAGTTGAAAAACATACCAACTGGAACGGTGGTCCACAACGTGGAGTTGACCCCGGATCGCGGTGGACAGATGGTACGCAGCGCGGGGTCTTCCGCCCAGGTATTGTCGCGGGAGGGCGAGCATGTGCTAATTCGCTTGCCTTCGGGCGAGATGCGGCGCATACTATTGAACTGCCGAGCCAGCATTGGCCAGCTTTCCAACCAAGACCATAAGAACGAAAGCTTGGGCAAAGCAGGACGCACCCGGCACCTGGGCCGCCGCCCTCAAGTCAGAGGCGTAGCCAAAAACCCAGTAGACCATCCTCACGGCGGCGGTGAAGGCCGGTCGCCCATCGGGATGACCGGGCCCAAGTCGCCCACCGGAAAGCCTACCTTGGGCCACAAGACCAGAAGCAAAAAGAAGGTTTCCCGAAACTTTATAGTTCGCGGAAGAAGAAAGTAGTCCATATGTCCAGATCGATCAAAAAAGGCCCATACGTCCAAGCAAAATTAATGAAAAAAGTGGAAGCAGCCCAGCGTGCCGGCGTTCAAACCGTGATTCGCACTTGGTCTCGCGCCTCTATGATTATGCCCGACATGGTGGGGCTGACCATGGGCGTTCATGACGGGCGCCGTCATATACCGGTGTTCGTTAGCGAAAACATGGTCGGTCATCGCTTGGGGGAATTTGCACCCACCAGAACCTTCCGTGGGCATGTGTCTCGTTCAGAGCGCACCAGCCGAGTAGTGAGGTAGAGCGATGCCAGCAGTTCAGGCGGTCGCCAAGCAAGTCGGCGCATCACCCAAACGTTTAAAACCAATTCTTGACCTGGTACGAGGCCGTGATGTGAGTGCCGCCATGGACACTCTAAGCCTGCTGACCTCCCCTTGGGCCAAGGTTGTCGCCAACGTAGTGAAATCGGCGGCGGCCAACGCCGAGAACAACATGCTGATGGATCGAGATAGTCTTCGAATAGTGCGGATCACCGCCGATCAGTCCAAGCCGCTCAAACGGTTCCGACCTCGAGCCAGGGGACGCATTGGCCGGATAACCAAACGCTCCAGCCACATCACCGTGGTGGTGGACGAAGCAAGACAGGAGTTGTAGTCTATGGGTCACAAAACCCATCCCTTAGGGTTCCGTCTGGGAATAATCAAGGACTGGAAGACTCATTGGTACGCAAACAACGCCAGCGGCTACCGGAACTTCGTCACGGAAGACTTGAAATTGCGCAAGTGCGTCTACGACGAGTACAACGGCTTTGCCGATGCCGGAATCGCCAAGGTCGAGATTGACCGGGGCGCTCAGGATAGCGTTATTAATATCCATTCCGCCCGCCCCGGCATTTTGATTGGGCGAGATGGCGAGCGAGTCAAGCAACTTCGCACCAAACTGGAATCGATCACCGCCCGTCGGGTGCAGCTTAACATTATTGAAATTGAACAGCCCGAGCTTGACCCCTTCTTGGTGGGCCGCAGCATCGCCGACCAGTTACAACGTCGGGTAGCTTACCGCCGGGCCATGCGCCAAGCGGGACAGCGAGCAATGCAAGCCGGAGCGCAGGGGATCAAGATCATTGCCAAGGGGCGTCTTTCCGGCGCGGAAATAGCCCGTACTGAAAAGCTGATGCTGGGTCGCGTGCCTTTGCACACCCTGAGGGCAGACATCGATTACGCGTTGGCCGAAGCCGGTACCGCGATGGGGCGCATCGGCATCAAGGTCTGGATTTACAAGGGCGAGATACTACCTCCGCCGCCTGAAGCAGTGGAAGAAATGGATACCATTGAAGTTCGGGTGCAAGGCGGCGAAGAAGAACTGGAGACCGGCACCTATGTCGACGACATTGTCGCCGACGATCTACCTTAGAAGGACAATCCCATGTTACAACCAAAGCGAACCAAGTACCGAAAGATGGGCCGCGGCCGGCGCAAGGGCACGGCGACCACCGGCAGCACCGTGGATTTCGGCGAATTCGGTTTAAAGGCGATGGCCTGCGATTGGATTTCAGCCCGTCAGATTGAGTCCGCTCGTATCGCCATTACCCGCCATCTCCAGAGGGGTGGGCAGGTTTGGATTCGGGTATTCCCCGACAAACCAATTAGCAAGAAGCCGGCTGAAGTCCGCATGGGAGGCGGAAAAGCTGCCAACGACCACTGGGTGGCGGTGGTCAAGCCCGGACGCATTCTGTTTGAAGTGGGCGGCGTGCCAGCTGAGCAGGCGTATGCCGCCTTGAGATTGGCCTCCCACAAGTTGCCAATTCCTACCAAGGCCGTCCAGCGGGACCGGGTGGCAGCGCTGACCAGCGGGGGAACGGGGTAGAGGTAGATTATGCAGATCCACGAGATAAGAGACCTGAGCAATCAGCAATTGCAAGAAGAGTTGGAGAGTTCCTACAAAGAGTTGATGGGCCTGCGCTTTCGGGCAGCTACTAACCAACTCACCGACACGAACCAACCCAAGAGGACTCGTAGGAGCATCGCCCGCTTGTTGACCGTAATTCAGGAAAGAGGGCAGGTAGAGAACTAGTTATGGCTAAAGAAATGCGCAAAGTCCGGATTGGCTCGGTAGTGCGGACCAAAATGGACAAGACCGCAGTGGTCGAAATGGTATGGAAGCAACGCCATACTCTTTACAGTAAGCAGATGCGTAGGGTAGCCCGAATGTACGTGCATGACCCAGAGAGCCAATGCAAAATAGGTGATACGGTACGTATTGAAGAAACCCGTCCCATTTCCAAAACCAAGCACTGGCGGTTGTTGGAGATCCTCCAGAATAAGCAGTTGGCCGACGTAAGCCCCATTGAATTGGAAACCGAGATCACCCCGGTGATGACCGGCGAGGCGTTGGCAGAGGCTCCTCTGAACGCCACGTCTGAGGGCGTCGAGGTGGATGACGGTGACGAAGACGAGGATACCGAAGAATGATCCAGACTTTTACTCGGCTAAATGTGGCCGACAACAGCGGGGCCAAGCGTATCCGGCTGATTAACATTCCCGGTTCCAGCCAGCGGAAGTTCGCTCAGGTCGGCGACATCATAGTCTGCAATGTACGAGAGGCGGCGCCAAACTCCCCAGTCAGAAAAGGTTCAATAGTCAAGGCAGTAGTTGTACGCCAGGCTCAAGGACTACTGAGGCCCGACGGCACCTACATTAAGTTTGACGACAATGCGGCGGTTATCATTCAGGACAACCTGCTGCCCAGAGGCACGCGCATATTTGGCCCGGTGGCCCGTGAGTTGCGGGAAAAAGGGTTTATGCGTATCGTTTCTCTGGCCCCAGAGGTGGTCTAGTGAAAATACGCCGCAACGATAATGTGCTGGTGATCGCTGGCAAAGAGAAGGGCAAGACTGGCCGTGTAGACCGGCAGTTGGTTGACGAAAACCGGGTAGTTGTTGAGGGTGTCAATATGATAACCCGGCACATCAAGGCGCGTCCTGGTGTTCGTCAGTCGGGTAGAATACAGCAGGAAGCGCCCGTTCATATCTCCAACGTAATGCTAATTTGCAACAAGTGCAGCCGACCAACCAGGCCCAACACTATGAAGCTGGAAGACGGCTCCAGGGTGAGAGCCTGTCCCAAGTGCAAGGAAGTGATTGATGACGTCAGCCAGTGACCCAACTGAGGGTCAAGCAGGAAGCACCGAAGAACAGCCCGCCCAGGAAGTTATCCAGGAAACCGCTGGGCAGGAACAACCAGTCGCTGAAACTGCCCCTCGAAGGCAGAGGGCGCCGCGCGCTCGTCGAGCCGTCGCCGATGTAACCGAGACACCCGAGGGTCAGGCAGAACCAACCGAACAGCAGCCCGCCGAAGAAGCTACTGGGCAGGAAGAAACACCCGCCGAGCCAACTCCGCAGCGGCAGAGAGCGGCCGCACCGCGTGCTCGTCGAGGTTCAGGTGCGGTAGCAGAGATAACCGCAGCTCAGAGAGCTACTCCGAAGCCGCGTCTGTTGGACACGTACCGCAGCGAAATTGTGCCCGCTATGATGACCGAGTTTAGTTTCGTCAATTTGATGCGAGTGCCTCGCGTTCAAAAGATTGTGTTGAATATTGGGTTGGGTGAAGCGTTGACCAATGGACGGGCGATGGAAGCCGCCACCAATGACCTGACTATCATTACCGGCCAGAAGCCGATTATTACCCGCGCCAGAAAGTCCATAGCCAATTTCAAACTGCGCGAGGGCAACCCAATCGGCACATCGGTCACCTTGCGCGGCGCACGCATGTATCACTTTTTAGACCGTTTGATAAATACAGCCTTGCCTCGTATCCGTGACTTTCGGGGACTACCCCGCCGTGGATTCGATGGGCGCGGCAATTTCTCGATTGGCATACGTGAGCAGATTATTTTTCCAGAGATCGAATACAACGATATCGATCGGATTCGCGGATTGCAGGTGACAATTGCTACTAGCGCCGAGAACGATGCCGAGGCCACCCGCCTGCTAGAGCTGTTCGGTATGCCTTTTGTTCGGCAGAGTTAAGGAGGACAGGACCTTTGGCCAAAACGTCGATGATCCAACGGTGGCTCAAAGAGCCAAAGTACCCAAGCCGAGCCTACAACCGGTGCAACCGGTGCGGTCGGCCCCGGGCCTATAATCGGTATACCGGGCTTTGCCGAATATGCTTCAGGCAACTGGCGTTGAACGGAGAATTGCCCGGCGTACGCAAAGCCAGTTGGTAGCAGATTTTAGAACCGCTCGAGCAGAGCAGGAGTTAGGATGCCAGTCACCGACCCAGTAGCAGATATGTTGACCAGGATTCGCAACGGGATACAAGCCCGCCACGATTCGGTTCTGGTGCCGCATTCAAAGCTGAAGCTTTCTATTGCCCAGCTTTTGAAGGACCAGGGCTATATTCGTGACTTTGATATACCTCGTGGCCAAGCATATCCCAATCTGCGCTTGCATATGTCATATCGCACGGGACGGGAGTCAGCCATTCGCGGTCTGAAACGGGTCAGCAAGCCAGGATTGCGAGTATACGTAGGAAAGGGCGAGATACCCCGCATCTATGGAGGAATCGGGACCGCGATTGTCTCTACTTCGCGGGGAGTAATGACCGGTCACCAGGCATGGCGCACCGGAGTTGGAGGAGAGTTACTCTGTTATGTCTGGTAGCGCATTCGTACGGGAAGATTTAGCCGAACGCACCCAATCCAGAGTGGGCCGAAAACCGATACCAGTTCCGTCAGGGGTTGAGGTTCAGATCCTCTGGAACGGCGTGACGGTAAAAGGGCCGAAGGGCACGTTAACCCAAACCTATCATCCTGAAGTTAAAGTCCGGCTCGCGGATGGTCAGATCCTGGTGGAAAGGATGTCCGACCGCAAATTCCACCGTTCTTTGCACGGACTGACTCGCAGCCTGATTGCTAACGCTATCACCGGAGTCACCGACGGTTACAACAAGACGATGGAGTTGATGGGTGTGGGATATCGGGTACAACAGACCGGAGATGGGATAACTCTCAGCGTAGGTTACAGCCATACCGTTGGGATTCCGCCTTTAGAGGGAGTGACCCTGCGTGTTGAAGGCAACAACCGGGTTCACGTTAGTGGCATTGACAAACAAAAGGTAGGGGCTCAGGCGGCTCAGATCAGGAAGGTGCGCCGGCCCAATGTCTATAAAGAAAAGGGTATCAGGTACGCAGGCGAAGTGCTCCGCTACAAGCCCGGCAAGTCTGCGGCCCGCAAAGCTTAGTATTAGTTTAAGAAGATAAGGTACATACCGGAATGCCAAAGGATAAAAATTCACGACATCTCAGGATTGTTCGACACCTTAGAGTTCGCAAAAAGGTCAGGGGCAATCCAGAACAGCCTAGGCTCTGCGTATTCCGCAGCCTGAAGGCGATCTACGCCCAAGTGATTGATGACTCCCAGGGGCGCACATTGGCCGCTGCCTCCAGCCTAGAGGCGGAGAAATCAGCCCTGACCAAAACCGGCGTATCTGCGGTGGTGGGTAAACTGGTGGCGGAACGAGCCTTGGCCCAGGGAATTACTCAGGTGGTGTTTGACCGGGGTGGATATAAATACCACGGTAGGGTGAAGGCCCTCGCCGAAGCCGCCAGAGAAGGAGGGCTAAAGTTCTAATGGTTTATCAGCAAAGTAGCAGACCCCGAGGAGGCCGGTTTCGGGACGAAGAAGCCTCCAAATTTACTGAGCGAGTGGTGTTTACCCGCCGTATCGCCAAAGTAGTCAAAGGCGGCCGTCGGCTGCGCTTTAACGCTCTGGTAGTGGTGGGAGACGGCGAAGGCAATGTGGGAGCGGGCATGGGCAAATCCCTGGTCATTCCCGATGCCGTACGGAAAGGCAATGCTATCGCCCGTCGTGGCATGGTGAAAATCCCGCTGAAGGGCAGCAGTATTCCCCACGAGATTACCATGAAAGTTGGCGCTTCTATTGTTGTGATTAAACCTGCCAGAGTTGGCACCGGTATTATCGCCGCCGGAACAATGCGCGCCATTCTTGAACTGGGTGGAGTCCGGGACGTCGTGGGCAAGTCTCTAGGCTCACGCAACCCGATCAACATCGCGGCCGCTACATTAGAAGCCTTGCGCCAGTTGCGCGACCCAGAGGTAGAAATTGCCCGCCGTCTGGGCAGATCACCTACGCCAGCAGTAGCCTCGACCCCATAATTGGATTCCCAGGATTGCGATTCAAAGGTGCGTTTATGGCTCAACTCAAGATTACATGGACCAAAAGCTGTATTGGTCGGCCTCAAAACCAGGAAAAAGTCATTCTAGCCTTGGGACTAAAGCGGCTAAACCATACTGTAACTCACGGTGATACTCCGACGATAAGGGGTATGGTAAACAAAGTTCAGCACCTGCTGTCGGTAGAGGAAATCGCTGAGGCATAGTAGTCGACGACCGGGTCAAGTCGAAACGCAGAAGCTAGCCCTAGCCCTTATGATAGGAAAGTGGGCCAAGCCCGTGTCCGTGATTGATCCAGCGACGATTATCTGCCCTTAACACAGCGGCCTTATTTTCCGCCAGTTAGATTGAGCAGGACACTGAAATAATTTAGATTTCCTAAGCTTTTTAAACACGTAAAATTTCAGCACCTCAAACCCCTAGAGCCGCGCAGCGTAAACCATTAAAATATTTTCTAGAGGCACCAAGTAATATGAGAGAACATCAGCTTCAGCCCCCAAAAGGGGCCAGAAAAGCTAGAATGCGCATCGGTCGCGGCAACGCAGCGGGCGGAGGCACCACCGGTGGTCGTGGAACCAAGGGACAGAACTCCCGCTCGGGTCGAAGCACAATAAGGGGCTTTGAGGGCGGTCAGTTACGCATGATCAAGGGCCTGCCCATGAAGCGAGGCTTCACCAACAAATTCAAGGCTTATTACGCCCTGGTGATGCTGGAGAGTCTAGAGCAATTCAACACTGGTGAGCGAGTCTCGCTAGAACTATTGCAAGAGCGAGGTATTCTACGGGACAAGGGTATGCCGGTAAAGATACTGGGAGACGGTGAATTGACCAAAGCCGTCACAGTGGTTGCCCATAAGTTTACCCAATCGGCCCGGCAGAAGATTGAGGCTGCCGGCGGCACCGTGGAGGAAATCTAGCACAGTATGGTTTCTACCGAAGCTCAGGGGACCCGATGGCCCAGTCTGATCCAGGCGGCGATTGACGCCTTCAGCCTGCCAGACCTGCGTGCCAAAATTCTATTTACCCTGGGTATTCTGGTTCTGTACCGGTTTGTCGCCCACATCCCTATCCCTGGGATTGACCAGGTGCAACTGGATAACCTGTTCCGGGGCAATCAACTGCTCGGATTTCTGGATCTCTTCAGCGGTGGCGCGCTCAGCAGAATGAGCATCGTCGCCTTGGGCGTATTTCCTTATATCACCGCCTCAATCGTCATTCAGTTGCTAACCCCAGTAATTCCTCAACTCCAGGCCCTGTCCCGTGAAGGCGAAGGCGGTCGGGTCAAAATGAACCGCATGGTTCACTGGCTGACGGTGCCAATCGCAATTTCTCAGGCGGTAGCGCAATTGGTGCTGCTTCAGCAGAGCAACGTATTGACCGAAGTAGGTTTTACTGGAACCGCGCTGCTGCCCACCCTGGCGGCGATCGTCTCCATGACCGCCGGTACTATGTTCCTGGTCTGGTTGGGAGAACTCATCACCGAGCGCGGCATTGGAAACGGAATATCACTAATTATTTTCGCCGGTATCGTGGTAGGATTCCCATCCCTGGTAACTCAGGGGTTTGTCGACCGCGACAACCTGCTGGGCATTGGCTTCTTTGTAATCATCGGAGTTGTGATTATCGCGTTGATCGTATTGTTCAATGAAGCGGCCCGGCGAATACCAGTGCAGTACGGGCGGAGCGTATTCCGAAGCGGCAGGATGTATCGCCAGAGCGGGTCTACTTATATCCCTTTGCGAATTAACTCAGCGGGAATGATTCCTCTGATATTTGCCTTCTCAATTGTGATATTACCCGGCGCGATGGCGACTTACTTCGCCACCAGCAGCGGCATAGTGGGAAACATAGCCACTTTCTTCGCTGACTTATTCACCCCAACCGCGCCGTTCTATTGGGTGCTAGTGTTCATACTGGTGGTGATCTTCACCTTCTTTTATACCCTGGTGGTGTTCAATCAACAACAACTGGCCGAAAACTTGCAGCGCAATGGCGGCTTTGTTCTTGGCATAAGACCCGGCAAACCTACCCAAGACTATTTGAACCGGGTAATCGTCCGTATCACAATGGGTGGGGCGCTGTTCCTGGGATTCGTGGCAATCGTGCCCTATTTGGCCTCGCTGATAACCAACGTGCAGGCGGTCTCACTGAGCAGCACCAGCTTGCTGATTATGGTGGGCGTGGGTCTGGACACCCTGCGGCAGTTAGAGGCCCAATTGTTAATGCGAAATTATGAAGGTTTCTTAAGATAGTCAGTGAATTCATCATTACGACTGGTGCTGATGGGCCCTCCCGGAGCGGGTAAAGGGACTCAGGCACAACTTCTAAAAGAACAACTTAAAGTTCCCCACATCAGCTCAGGAGACTTGTTCCGGTACCATTTGAGGGAGCGGACAGGGTTAGGCCAGCAGGCCGCCTCGTACATCCATCAAGGTCTGTTGGTGCCAGATGAAATCACCATTGGCATTATCCTGGACAAAGTATTGGGGGTTTCCACCCAGGAGGGGTTCCTACTTGACGGCTTTCCCAGAACGGTCGATCAAGCGGTGGCGCTGGATAATACACTGGCAGAACGCTCTCGTAGGTTGGACTGGGTGGTTTTCATCAACGTAGATGAAGCGGAACTGCTTCATCGGCTGGGCGGACGATACACTTGCCGGGAGTGTCAGGCGCCGCATACTTTGTCTGAGACCCAGGGCGGCGACGGCAAATGCTCCAATTGTGGGGGAGAACTCTATCAACGGGACGATGACCGCCCGGAGGCGGTAGAGCAGCGGCTCCAGGTTTATCAGACCGAAACATTCCCGCTCCTCGACTATTATCGCCAGCGGGGTTTGCTGATTGAAGTACCTGGCATTGGCAGTGTTGAGGATGTAAACCATCGGGTGCTCTCAGCATTGGGCCAGTTGCCGGTTGATGTAAACTGAAGTATAGAGATAGTTTGCCGAAGCCGAAAAAAAGTGGTGGCACTGGTGAGAGAATCATGAGTAATTTCTGGCATCGTCACCAAAGTAATTGGCCGCACATACTGTTGTTGGTAATCGGGATTGGGATCGGATGGTTTTTCGGAGTCAATCACGGAGACACTCAGATCAATCAATCCAAGAGCATTGCATAGAAGAGTTATATGCTCTGCTTGGCTAAGACATTTATTCCTGATATGCTGAAGGCGGATTCATGGCGGATATCGCAATGGCACTGCGATAACATCACTAGCAAATGAGAGAATCAACTTTACAGCGCAGAGCTATTGAGTACCTGAGAGAGTCCGGCGCTTATGTGTTCAAGGTGGTGGGGTCTGCGATGCAACAACGAGGGACTCCAGACATCCTCTGCTGCTACCGTGGCCGGATGATGGGGATTGAGTTCAAGCAGCCCTGCAAAAAGCCAACCAAATTGCAGGAGGTGGAGCTACAGAAAATAAGGGACTCTGGTGGGATTGGGGTCGTTATTGACGACCTCATGTAAACTGATGCCAGGTTCCCAACCGCGCCAAACAGGAGTAGAATAACCAGGTGAATCGAACTCGCAGTACCAAGACGGCTTCAAACTCGCCGTCTACATATAACGGTGGCGTAACCATCAAGTCGCCCCAAGAACTGGAGGCAATGGCCAAGGCTGGCGCAATTGTCGGTTCAGCATTGACCTTGCTGAAGTGCTCGGTCGAACCAGGGATGACCACTCGGGACCTGGACAATATCGCCTATAAAGAGATTACCCGTTGCGGGGCCAAGCCCACCTTTAAGGGGTATCGGGGCTTCCCAGCCAGCATCTGCGCCTCGGTGAACGAAGAGATCGTTCATGGGATACCAGGCAAGCGCATTTTGCGCGAAGGCGATATAATTAAGATGGATGTGGGCGCCACCATAGACGGCTTTATCGGCGACGCTGCCGTTTCGGTGGGGGTGGGTGAGGTCACCCAAGCAGCCACCGATTTGATGGACGCGACCAGGATAAGTCTGGAAGAAGGAATCAAGGCAGCCCAACCAGGCAATCGGATTGGGGACATTGGCGCGGCGGTGCAAACTTACGCCGAGGCCCACGGGTACGGTGTCGTACGTGAGTTTGTTGGGCATGGGGTTGGACGCTTTCTGCACGAAGACCCGCAAGTTCCCAATTACGGGCAGGCAGGCAAAGGACAGTTACTCCGTCTTGGCATGTGCATCGCCATTGAGCCAATGTTGAACATTGGGGATTGGCATACTCGTATTCTTGACGACCATTGGACGGTCGTGACTGAAGACGGTAGTCTTTCCGCTCACTTTGAGCACACTATTGCCATCACCGAAGACGGTCCAAAAATTCTAACCGTCCATTCCTAACGATCAACCATCGCGATCAGCCGTCGCGATCAACTTTGATCCATAATAGTCAGGGTAGAGGCAGAGAGAAATATGGCGAAAAAAGAAGCCATCGAGGTCGAGGCAAAAGTAACTGAGGCCTTGCCCAATGGCATGTTCCGGGTGGAACTCCCCAACGACCATCAGGTCTTGGCCCACGTTTCCGGCAAAATCAGAATGCACTTCATACGGGTTTTGCCAGGAGATCGGGTGCTGGTGGAACTCTCGCCCTATGACCTGACCCGAGGCCGAATAACCTACCGGTTCAAGTAATTCCGGTAGAATCAATACCGGCCCAAGTAGTTTCCAGGAGAAATAACCATGAAAGTAAGCGCATCGGTCAAACCAAGATGCAACAGTTGTCGTGTCATCAAGCGAAAGGGCGTGATCAGAATAATCTGCCCCACTGCCCGTCACGCTCAACGGCAAGGCTAATACTTAGAAAAGGAGTCTGGCAATGGTTCGAATTGCTGGGGTAGATGTCCCCGACCGAAAACGGGCCCACGTAGCCCTCCGCAGCATCTACGGCGTCGGGGCGACAATTGCGGCGGAAATATTGACTAAAGCCGATCTGGACACGGTGATGCCGCCCCGGATGAACGAACTTAGCGAAGATGAAGTTGACCGTCTTCGGGAAATCATAGACCGGGATTATATGATTGAAGGCGATCTGCGGCGGGATGTAAACCAGAATATTCGCCGTCTCATCGACATCGGCTCATATCGGGGCCTACGGCACCGGAGAGGTCTGCCGGTTCACGGGCAAAGAACTCGTACCAACTCTCGCACTCGCAAAGGGCCCCGGCGCACCGTAGCAGGCCGAGGCCGCCGCACAGGAGGCAAGAAGTAAATCATGCCCAGACCTAGAGCTCGTCGTAGAGAACGTCGCGTTGTTCCCCAGGGGCGGGCGTATATCTACTCTACATTCAACAATACGCTGATCAGCATCACCGATTCTGACGGCAACGTGATCGCGTCGTCCAGTGCCGGGGTTAATGGTTTCAAGGGTTCCCGAAAAGGCACTGCCTTCGCGGCCCAAAGAGCCGCCGAACAAGCCGCCCGCCGGGGCATGGAAATGGGATTACGCCAGATTGACGTGTACATCAAAGGGCCTGGAGCCGGTAGAGAAGCGGCTATCCGCTCGCTACAGGGCGCTGGGTTGAACGTTACTAGCATTCGAGACGTTACGCCGATACCCCATAACGGGTGCCGGCCACCAAAACGAAGAAGGGTTTAAGGGAAGAGTATATGGGTAGGTATACGGGACCGTCCTGTCGGCAATGTCGGCGGGCTGGCGAAAAACTGTTCTTGAAGGGCGACCGCTGTTTCACTCCACGTTGCGCAGTTGAGCGTCGCCACTCACCGCCTGGTGATCCCTCGGCGCGCCGCCGCCGGGCCACCGACTACGGCTTGCATCTGAGAGAGAAGCAAAAGGCCCGCCAGATGTTTGGAGTGATGGAAGGCCAGTTCCGAACTTATATGGACAAAGCCTTTGATGCGCCGGGCATGTCAGGTCTCAATTTGTTGCGCATCCTGGAACGCCGCTTGGACAACGTGGTCTACATGCTGGGTTTCGCGGACTCTCGCAAACAGGCCCGGCAATTCGTGAACCACGGCCACTTCCGAATTAACAACGTAAAGACCGACATTCCCTCCTATTTGGTGCGGGTGGGAGATGTTGTATCCTGGAAAGAGTCAGACAAGCAGACCGACTTCTATAAGGAGCGGACTGACGGAATCCCCAAGCGGCCTATCCCGTCGTGGTTGTCTCTCAATATGGATGAGATGAGTGGCCAGGTAGCCACATTGCCAGCCGACGAGGACTTGCGAAAGACAATTGATTCCCGCCTGATAGTAGAGTTTTATTCGAGGTAGCAGGCTTAATGTTAGACACTTATATCCTTTCTCCGGGTACGGTTGAATCGGCCTCCGAGTCGTTAAAACCAGAAATCAGAATTCTCGAAGGCGGAGATACCTACGGGAAGATTGCCATTGAACCCCTGCCCAGGGGTTATGGCATCACCATTGGCAACCCGCTACGTCGAATTCTCCTGAGCTCCATCAGGGGGGCTGCGATTACTTGGGTGAAAATCTACAACGTTGTACATGAGTACACCGCCGTCACCGGAGTGAAAGAGGAGGTTATTGACCTCTTGATGAACATCAAGAGAATTCGTATCCACTCTGAATCCGAGCGTACCGGCAAGATGCGCCTGGAGGTGAGCGGTGAAGGTCGCGTTTGCGCCGGAGATATTTCCACCTCAGCCGATTTTGAGATTGTTAATCCTGAATTGCATCTGGCGACCCTGGACTCTGCAGACTCCAGCCTGTCCATTGAGTTCAACGTGGAACACGGCGTGGGTTATCAGCCGGCGGTGCAATCCGAAGGTGACACCGGACTGCCGGTTGGGGTGTTACCAGTGGATGCTATTTTCAGCCCGGTGCGCAAGGTCAACTATAATATCGAGCGCACCCGTGTCGGCCAGGTTACTGACTACGAACGTCTGGTGATGGAGATTTGGACCGACGGCACAATAACGCCAGTTGACGCTGTGCGGGAAGCCGCCGATGGCCTGGTTAACCACTTCTTCCTGTTCAGTAATCTGAACCGCACCGTGGAGCCAGGCGAACCCCGGATAACTCTGACCGTTTCCCCAGAGATTTACCAGACGCCCATTGAGCGGTTGGACCTCTCCTCTAGGACTCTGAACTGCTTGAAACGCGCCCATATCACCAAGGTCGGTGAAGTCCTGGAAATGTCCGACGATGATCTGCTCAAGATACGGAATTTTGGTGATAAGTCACTGGAAGAATTGAGAGAGAAACTTACTGAGCGCGGCATCACTAGCTACCCCAAGGATTCCGACGATCTTGGCGACAGTGACCTTTTCCCCACTGAGCCGCTATCTCCAATGGGAATATCCGACCTGTCTGAGGATCTTCGTGACCTGGTCGGGGCTGATGACGGTCTCGACCTGGATCAGGATGAGGAGGAATCCGTTTAGTTATGGCGTCACATCATGTAACCGGTAGGAATTTAAGCCGGAAGAAAGACCAGCGTAAAGCGCTGCTCCGGGGCCTCACGGTAGAGTTAGTTAACCACGAGCGGATCACCACCACCCTGGCCAAGGCCAAAGAAACCAGGATAGTGGCCGAGAAGCTGATAACTCATGGCAAAAAAGGCACCCTGCATCATCGCAGGCTGGCTCTGAGTCAGATACCCAACAAGAAAGTGGTCAAGAAGGTCTTCGACGACTTGTCGTTAAGGTTTGCCGAACGCCCTGGGGGGTACACGCGTATCACCAAGCTAGGTCGCCGTCAAGGTGACGGGGCGGAGATGGCGGTTATTGAATTAGTAGCGTAGGCCAACCCGCCGTCTTGAAGACTTGGCTTTAATTTGGAAGAGACCGGACATAGACCATCTGAGGCTTTCAGCGTAGAAGCACAAGGTCAGCCAGTACGCAGGCTGGCCTTGATCATCGAATATGATGGAACTCAATACGCGGGGTTCCAAGTTCAGGTGGACCAACCGACGATACAAGGAGCAATTGAACAAGCGTTAACTGCCTTTACTAGAGAACAGATCAGGATTCGCGGGGCCAGCCGCACCGACTCTGGCGCGCACGCCTTTGGCCAAGTCGTTGACTTTCTCACTCAGGCCAGCTATGCGGTAGGTAATTTCCCCAGGGCATTGAATTATTACCTACCTCCTGATATAAAGGTACAGGCAGCTTATGAAGTCACGTCAGACTTCCACTCACGGAAGAACGCCGCCAGCCGAATTTATCGGTATAGCATTTTGAATCGAACGTGGCCGTCTCCCTTGGGCAGGTACGCACAGCACTGGATTAGGGATGAGCTAAATACAGATGTAATGTCCCAGGCGGCCCAACACCTGGTGGGAGTCCATGACTTCCGACCGTTGGCGTTGAGCCATCCAATCGAAAAAAGTGCGGTGCGCCAGGTTATGCGCTGGGACGTACGCAGGGAACACGAGACAATAATCATTGATTGTGAGGCCACGGGCTTCCTGAAGCATCAGATACGGCGGGCCAACGCCATTCTGGTAGAAGTTGGCAAAGGCAAATGGCCAACCAGCATCGTAAAAGACATATTGGATAACAAACTGCCCGAAGGTCTGGCATGGCCTTCCCTGCCAGCCCGTGGGCTGTGCCTGATGAAAGTGACATACACCGATTTTTGGGACAAGGTTAAGGCGACAGATGAAACGGACTAGCACCTATTTCCCCAAGCCCGGCGAGGTGACCGATAACTGGCGAGTTATTGACGCCACCGGAAAGACCTTGGGACGGGTTTCCCGAGATATCGCGGTGATACTGCAGGGTAAGGACAAGCCGACTTTTACGCCCCACGTGATCACCGGTGACCACGTGGTAGTGCTCAATGCCGACAAAGTGCGCGTCACCGGTCGGAAACTGCTACAGAAGATGTACTACCGGCACAGCGGCTACGTCGGCAATCTAAAGACTATAATATTGCGTGACATGCTGGCACAGCATCCAGAGCGGGTGATCCAGTTGGCGGTCAAGGGGATGCTTCCCCGTAACCACCAGGGCCGACAGATGATGAGTAGGTTAAAAGTATACGCTGGCGACAACCATCCTCATGAAGCGCAAGTACGACCAGATACTGAACAGCAAGAAGGGTAGGTATTAACTTGGTACAGGCGGAAACTCAACAGCATTATCATTACGGCACCGGCAAGCGCAAGTGCGCTATCGCCAGAGTTAGGCTCTACGCTGATGACCCGGGCCCGATGCTCGTTAACGGCAAGCCCTCTGATGAGTATTTCAACTGGGAGCCCTGGCAGGTGATTCTTAACCATGCCTTCCTGGTTACCGATACCGTCAACAGATTTCGCGTGGTGGCCAAAGTCACCGGCGGCGGCGTCAACGCCCAGGCCGAAGCCATCCGGCACGGTATTGCCCGCGCCCTGGTGGTCTTCGACCAGGACTTGAAAGTCACGTTACGGCGTCACGGCTTGATGACCAGGGATTCTCGCATCAAAGAGAGCAAGAAATACGGCCTCAAGCGGGCGCGCCGGGCACCTCAGTACACCAAGCGGTAGCCAAACTTTTCAAGCATCGCAACGAAGAAAGGTGGGGATTGTCGTCCCCACCTTTCTGGTATTTTAGGTTGTGTCGCAAGTTATTCACTGTTCGACTAGATTGCCATCCCTACAAACCAAAGGCTGGCAGCAGCCCGCCCAGGGTCAGCCAGTAGAATATGATGTAGATCCCAGCAATAACCATCAACGCCGCGCCAATGGGCTGAATGTACGGCAAGGCCTTACGCAACGCAGTCACCATCGCCCCCTTGAAGAAAGCCATCCCTATGGTCAGCACCATAATCACCAACCCCATGCCCAGGGCGTAAAGGAAGAACTGGCCAACCGAGTTCAGGAGACTGACTCCGGCGATGTTCACCCCCAAGACTGCCAGAAAAATGGGCAGGGTGCAACTGAGCGAGGCAGTCCCGTAGCTGATGCCAAACAGGAAGTATCCCTTGATCCCAATCTGGGTGGGTTCACCGATGTGAGACGCGGCCCGCGCCGCCAGGCCCGTGTACAGCTTGCCTCCACCAATGATCCAGGCCCCAGCCACCGCCAGCAAAATCCCGACGGCCAAGCCGACCCAGGGCAGCACCTGAGCGATAAAGGATGCTCCCAGACCAATGGCGGCACCCACCACTCCAAACAGCACTATGAAGCCAGCGGTAACTGCACCGCCAATCAACAGCGCCCTACCCAACAGCCTGGCCTGACTGGGGGCTTGGGCGCCCTCTTCGTTGGTGCCCAAATAGAGGCCCAGATACGCGGGGAGCATGGCGAATCCGCATGGGTTCACCGCTGAGGCCAACCCGGCGGTAAATGCGAACAAAAATGAAGCTCCGACCAGTCCTCCCAGAAAGGAACTGGAGTTGCCCGACAGGAATTCGACGAAGCCGTTGACGCCGTCGATGTCGTTTTCTCGGCCAATCAGGATTGCGCCCAGAAAGGCAATGGCAATGGCAGTTCCAGCAACCAGCGCCGGGACCAGCATGCTACGGAGCAAGTTGGTCTCTCGAAGAGTGTCAGAAATATTTCTAGCGAAGGACATCCTATGCGCTCCCGAATGTTAATCTCTCTTGATCTTAAACTACGCCCACCCAGGATTCATGGCTAACGATAAGCGCATTTGTTTACATTACTTTGGATGCCAGGTATTAAAGAACGATGTAAGAACCGCGCAGAGCCGCTAAAAATAAGGGCGGGTTCAAAACCCGCCCATGATCCCAATATGCCCCCGATAGCCAGCAAATTTCCTAGACTCCCAAGTATTCGGCAGCGGCATCCAGTAATTGGGTGACTCTTTCCCTGCTTTCCGCCTCGCAATAGATCCGCAACAACGGCTCGGTGCCGGAAAATCGGGAGGCCAGCCAAGCGTCGTCAAACAACAGACGGCGGCCATCAATTTCGTCAGAACTACGTATCGGGGTTCCGGCCAGATCGGCCAAGTCTGCGGCGCTGCGAAGACGCTGCTGAATTTGCTCTCTTTGCTCAGGATTGAAGGTAGCGTCGCGTCGTTGGTAGTAATGAGGGCCAACCTGCGAAAAGAGGTGCTCCACCAACTGGGAGGGGGTCTGGCCGGCTTTGGCCATGTACTCCAGGATATACAGCCCGCTCAAAACACCGTCCCGCTCTGGGATGTGCCCACGGAAAGCGTAACCACCGCTTTCCTCGCCCCCGAGCAGGGCGTCCACTTCAGAGAATTTAGGGCCGATGTACTTGAAGCCGACTCGCATATCGTGGACGCCGACGTTGTATTTTTCCCCCAGTTTGTTCAGCATCATGGAGGCGGTAACCCCTTTTACCAGATCGCCCCGCTGGCCTTTGCCTTCCAGCAGGTAGAGCGCCAGCAATGAGAACACTTCCAGGGTACTGACAAAGTTCCCCTTCTCGTCCATTATGCCGAGGCGGTCGGCGTCGCCATCCAAAGCCACGCCCACCGACGCGCGTTCGTCTCTAACCTTCTGGGCGAGGTTGGTCAAGTTATGGGCAATTGGCTCCGGCTGTTCCATGCCCGGGAACGCCGGGTTGCGGTAGCCATTCATCTCTTCGACAGTGGACTTCCCTCCGGCCAGCAATGCGGGAATGTAGCCAGCACCCGCGCCAAACATTGCATCAACTATTATGTTAAGTCCGGCATTCTTGATCGACGGCAAGTCGATCAACTCAGCGATTCTCGTCATATAGGGTGGCGATGGGTCGATATCCAGCACCAGTTTTTGCGCTCTGCCCAGATCCAACGGCATCGACTTGACCTCGGCGACGCTGGCTATTTTCGCTTCCAGCCGGTCGGTGATCTCTTGAGTGGCGCTGCCGGCGTACTCGGGCTTGAACTTAAACCCGTTCCAGATGCCAGGATTATGGCTGGCGGTAATAATGGCCGCGCCCGCCGCGCCAAGGTGCAGCACATTGAAGCTGATCACCGGCGTCGGAGCTGCCTTTGTCGAGAGGTACACCTTGATGCCGTTTCCAGCGCAAACGCCAGCGACGGTATCGGCGAACTCCTTGGACAGAAATCTGGTGTCGTAGCCCACCACCAGTCCCTGATCAACGGTGCCTCGCTCTCTCAGATAGTCCACCAGCCCTTGAGAACAACGAGCCACGTTGGCAAAGGTAAAGTCCTGGGCAATGATCGCTCGCCAGCCATCAGTACCAAATTTGATCACATCGGTCGTCATGAAAACTCCTAAAAGAAACCCTCACCCCTATTTTACGGCCCATTGGTAATCATAGGCCAGGGGTGAGGGTATAAGCCAACCGGCTTAATAAATTTTCTAAACTAGATCTGAGTTGAAATCCACATGGTTAGTCTGATATTTGACCGCTAAAGCCCAGCTTCTTTTCTCAGGATATCCGCTTTATCGGTCTGCTCCCAGGGCAGATTCAGGTCTTCCCGGCCAAAGTGACCATAGACGGCGGTCTGCTGATAGATGGGCCGTCTCAGGTTCAGGTTGCGGATGATGGCCGCCGGGCGCAGGTCGAAATGCTTCGCCACCAGTTCATCAATCTTCTGGTTGGGCACATGGTTGGTGTCGAAGGTCTCCACCGACACCGAGATCGGATGAGCCACGCCGATGGCGTAGGACACAATCAGTTCGGCCCGGTCGGCGAGGCCAGCAGCCACCAGGTTCTTGGCCACGTAACGAGCGGCATAAGCGCCGGAGCGGTCAACCTTGGTGGGGTCTTTGCCGGAGAAGGCTCCGCCGCCGTGACGGGCAATGCCTCCGTAGGTATCCACCAGAATCTTGCGCCCGGTCAGGCCGGTGTCCCCGGCAGGCCCGCCGATTACAAACCGACCGCTGGGGTTGATCAGGTACTTGGTCTGAGCATCAAGCAAATCAGCGGGGATGATCTTGTTGATGACATGCTCTTTGATGTCCCGCTCAATACGCTCGTTGCTGACATCCGGGTCGTGCTGTGCGCTGATGACCACGGTGTCCACCCGGTAAGGCACGCCGTGCTTGTACTCCACGGTCACCTGAGACTTGCCGTCGGGACGCAGATAGGGCAGAATTCCCTCTTTACGCACCAACGCCAACTGCTTCACCAGCCGATGAGACAGGCTGACAGTGAGCGGCATCAACTCCGGGGTCTCATTGCAGGCAAATCCTACCATCATCCCCTGGTCGCCCGCGCCGGTTGAGTCAAGGTCTTCGCCGCCGCCCGCTCCACGAGATTCCAGGGCCACGGTGACACCGGCGCTGATGTCCAGCGACTGTTCCTGAATGGAGACACTTACCCCGCAGCTCTTGGCGTCAATTCCGTAGTCGGAGTTGGTGTACCCAGCATTGCGCAGGGTCTCTCTGACGATGGATGGAACGTCAACGTAGGTGTCGGTGGTAATCTCACCCATAACCACCACCAGACCGTTGGTAGTGGCGGTCTCACAGGCCACCCGGCCCATGGGGTCAGCACGCAACACAGTGTCCAATATCGCATCGGAAATCTGGTCGCACAGCTTATCCGGGTGGCCTTCGGTTACCGACTCGGAAGTCAGCAGATACTTTGGTGATTCATTGAAAAGTAATGGCAATGTCTTCCTCCTGATTGGCCGGGTCTAGGTACCCTGATTCCAGCTTTCTTGATAATTTTGTTGCTCGGCGGTGAGAGTATCGATACTGACACCCATCGCCGCCAGCTTGAGTCGTCCGACTTCCTGGTCGATGTCGGTGGGTACCACATATACGCCAGGCTTCAGATTGCCCTGATTCTTGACCAGGTATTCCGCGCTCAATGCCTGGTTGGCAAAGCTCATATCCATGACGGCGGCAGGATGGCCTTCGGCGGCGGTCAGGTTAATCAACCGGCCCTCACCCAGCAGATAGATCCGGCGGCCGTCGCGCATGGTGTACTCTTCAACAAAGGCCCGCGCCTCCCGGTGACTGACAGCCATCTCTTCCAACGCCGGAATGTCGATTTCAACGTTGAAGTGGCCGCTGTTGGCCAGAATCGCCCCCTCTTTCATCACCGCAATGTGCTCGCGGCCAATGGTATGGAAGCCGCCGGTCACGGTGATAAAGACCTCACCCACTTTGGCCGCTTCGGCAACGGGCATAACGTCGAATCCGTCCATCAGCGCCTCCAAGGCACGAATGGGGTTGACTTCAATGAC
This sequence comes from SAR202 cluster bacterium Casp-Chloro-G3, assembly GCA_002816715.1. Taxonomy (GTDB): domain Bacteria; phylum Chloroflexota; class Dehalococcoidia; order Lucifugimonadales; family UBA3495; genus Casp-Chloro-G3. The sequence continues at coordinate 53,031 of MUCJ01000033.1, forward strand.
GATGACGTGTGCGCCCATACCGCGAGCGCGACTGGCCACGCCCCGACCGCACCAGCCATAACCGCCGACCACGACTTTACGTCCGGCCCACAGGATGTTGGTGGCGCGGGTGATGCCGTCCAGCGTGCTCTGCCCGGTGCCGTAACGGTTGTCGAAGAAATGCTTGGTCTCCGCTTCATTGACCGCGACAATCGGGTATTTAAGCTTTCCCTCGGCGGCCATGGCGTTGAGCCGGATGACCCCCGTGGTGGTTTCCTCGGTGCCGCCCAGCACATTACCCAGCAGGTCGGCCCGCTGGGTGTGCAGAATGGTGACCAGGTCAGCTCCGTCGTCCATGGTGTAGTGAGGCTTGTGGTCCAGGGCAGCCATGATGTGCTGGTAGTAAGTGTCGTTGTCCTCACCTTTTATTGAGTAGGTGGGAATGCCGTACTCACTGACCAGCGCCGCCGCCACTTCGTCCTGAGTGCTCAGCGGGTTGCTGGCGCACATTACCAAATCACCACCGCCAGCTTTCAAGGTAATTGCCAGGTTGGCGGTCTCGGTGGTCACGTGGAGGCACAGCGCGAATTTATAGCCGGCCAGCGGCTTTTCTTTCTCGAAACGCTCCCGCACCAAGCGCAAGACTCCCATCTCCCGCTCAGCCCACTGTATTCGATTTACTCCGTCTTGGGCCAGGGATAAGTCCTTAACATCCCCGGCAGTTTGGTTAAATGCCAATATCTTTCTCCTCTGGTATATATATCAACTTAAGTTTTGGGTAGCAAAAGGATTTTTACGGATCGTTTCCGTAAGATGTGGGATGTTTGCCCGCGATCCAGTAGGGCGTGCCGTCCTCAATGTTGTAGAGGTTCTCCGACTGAAAGCCCATCGAGGCGGCCACCTCGCAGGCCAACCCACTACGGACACCCGCGGCGCAGATGAACAGCACCTTCTTGTCCTGGGGCACCTCACCAATGCGGTCGGTCAGATCATCGACGGGAATATGGATCGCGCCGGTGGCGTGTCCGGTAACCCACTCGTCATCGCGGCGGACATCGACCACCACGGTGTTCTCGGGGTCCGACTCCAGCATGGATTGGGCCTCATTGGAATCGACACGGTAATATGGTTCACCAGGTTGTTGCCTGGGCATCTTGATACCTCCAGTTTAGCTCATGTAGCGCCCGACTATCGGCGCCAGCTTGTGTTTGATCTCTTCGGGGATTCCCTGAGGGCGGGTAATGATGGCGTCCTGCAAGGCATTTGCACAGGGGCAATTTCGTTCCTGGCCCAGCTTGGCAATCACCCGCCGAATCATCTCTTTGGAGTTGGCCACATTCTTCATTAAATTTTGCACCACCATCTCGACGGTGACGGTCTCGTTAGACTCATGCCAGCAGTCGTAGTCGGTGATCCAGGCCATGGTGGCGTAGCACATTTCGGCTTCCCGGGCCAGCTTGGCTTCAGGAAGCGCGGTCATACCGATGATGTCAGCGCCCCAAGCCCGGTACATGAACGACTCAGCCTTGGTGGAAAATGCCGGGCCTTCCATCACCACCATAGTGCCGCCGTGATGGGCAGTCAAACTCATCTCCTGGGCAGACTGATAAATGGCGTGACTGGCATCGCTGCAAAACGGCTCAGCAAACCCGATATGCACCACCATGCCCTCGTCGAAGAAGCTGTTGGCCCGCTGGCGAGTGCGGTCGATAAGCTGGTTAGGCACGACCAAATCTAGGGGGGCAAATTCTTCCTTGAGGCTTCCTACCGCGCTCACCGAGATGATGCGCTGCACGCCCAGGGTTTTCAGAGCGTAGATATTGGCCCGCACCGGAATGTGCGAGGGATTGATACGGTGCCCCCGACCGTGACGCGGCAAAAATGCCACCGGCTCTCCCTCCAACGTACCCAGCACAATCGCATCGCTGGGCTTACCGAAGGGAGTGTCAATTTCAATGAAATCAACGTTCTCCAGCCCCTCAATTTCGTAGAGGCCGCTGCCGCCGATTATTGCTGTATTTGCTTCTCGTCGGTTCATTTAAGATTTAGCCATTATATTCAGGCGCTTGCCGCCAGCTTAAGGCTTTCCAAATATGGGGAGCGGCAGACGCCGTTCTCAGTGACAATCGCCTCAATGTACCGCTGGGGAGTCACATCAAAGGCTGGGTTCAGGGCCTCGACCCCCACCGGAGCGGTGGGTTTCCCCTGGAAATGGGTAACCTCTTCCGACGGTCTTTCTTCAATCTGTATCTCGTCCCCACTGGCCAGACTGAGATCGACAGTGCTGATGGGAGCGGCCACGTAGAAGGGTATCCCGTTCTCCTTGGCCAGCACCGCCAGCGAGTAAGTGCCGATTTTGTTGGCGGTATCCCCGTTGGCGGCGATGCGGTCGGCCCCAGTAATCACACAGCCAATACGACCCTGCCGCATCAGCATACCCGCCGCCGAGTCAACAATAAGGGTTGATGGGATACCCAATTGCTGAAACTCCCAGGCGGTTAGTCGCGCGCCCTGCAAGAACGGACGAGTCTCGGTGTTAAAGACCTCAAACCGTCGGCCCGCTTCCCAGCTAGCGCGAATCACTCCAACCGCAGTACCAAAAGCGGCTGTCGCCAGCGCGCCGGCATTGCAGTGAGTCAAGACCGAGCCACCCTCAGGAATCAGGTCTTTGCCCAAATCTCCCATCCGCCGGTTTATCGCTTCATCCTCTTCTTGGATACGTTGGGCCTCAGCCAGCAACGTATCGGCCATATGGTTCAAGTCGGGCACCGATTCAGCTACCTGAAGCATCCGCTGGACTGCCCAGCGTAGATTCACCGCGGTGGGTCGGGCCGCCTCTATTTGAGCACCGGCTGCTGTAAGTCGGGCCATGAACTCGGCCTGGTCGACTGCCTGAACTTCGCGGGCGGCCATCGCTACGGCGTAGGCCGCCGTGACGCCGATGGCCGGAGCGCCCCGCACCTGCATGTCCCGAATGGCGTTGGTGGCCGCCCGGTAGTCACGAATCTCAATTGTTATTTGCTCTAGGGGTAGACGGGTCTGGTCCAACAGTTTCAGCACACCGTTATCCCACAGTATCGGTCTAATCTCAGCCAACCCCACTCACCTTGGCAAAAATGCCCAAAAAAAAACTTCCCAAATTAGAGAAGCTCAGTTATTAATCGATATTACTTAAGCTCCCTCATCTCTCGCCCCCAATGGGGACGTCGGATTTGGCACCGTGTCCCGCTGTCTAGCCGACAGCTAGGCCGGTTGCCTGGCATCATAGGGCCGCTCCCTCCGCCGTTCTGGATAAGGGATCCAGATCCTTATTCAGCTGTTAACCTTGGTTAATACTACTAAGGGCCTGCTTTACTGTCAAGCTTGACTGTCGAAAGTCCGGGACTTCTAATTGCATGGATGGCCCTCACCTCGACCTTGCTCCGCTCGGCTACCCCTCTCCCTGAGGGAGAGGGGCCGGGGG